>JAFATL010000289.1 GCA_019243975.1 Actinomycetota bacterium
TCGTGCGTGTGCACGCCCACGATCACGTCGTCGCCGAACTGGCGCACCACCGCGTCAACCGCGGCGGATACCTCGTGCGGCAACGCGCCGCCGTTGGTGTCACACAGCACGAGCGTCGACGCGCCCTTGATGACCGCCGCCTCGAGCACCCGCAACGAGAACTCGGGGTTGCGCTTGAAGCCGTCGAAGAAGTGCTCGGCGTCGAACAGCACGTTGCGGCCCTCGCCCCGCAGGAACTCGATGGAGTCGCCCACCATGGCGACGCCCTCGTCGAGCGTGGTCTCCAGCGCCTCGGTGACGTGGTAGTCCCAGCACTTGCCGACGATGCAGACAGTGCCGGTGCCCGCCTCGATGAGGTGGCGCAGGGTGTCGTCGGAGTCGACCTTGCCGAGCTTGCGGCGCGTCGACCCGAACGCGACCAAAGTTGAAGTGTCGAGCTTGAGCTCGGTAGCGGCGCGCCGGAAGAACTCGTCGTCCTTGGGGTTGGCGCCCGGCCACCCGCCCTCGATGAAGTGCACGCCCAGCCAGTCGAGCTGCTCGGCGATGCGCAGCTTGTCGTCGACGGTGAGGCTGATGCCCTCGAGCTGGCTGCCGTCGCGCAGCGTCGTGTCGTAGATGTCGACGCGCGACGGCGTGCGACCTACACCGCCCACGGATACGTCACCGGACATGTTCGAGCCAGTCCTTGTACTGGTCGACCTCGCCCTTGACGGTGGCGAAGAAGACGTCCTGGATCTTGCGGGTGATGGGTCCGGGCTCGCCGATCACGCGATCGTCCACCGAGTTCACCGGCACCACCTCGGCGGCCGTCCCCGAGAGGAACGCCTCATCACACGTGTAGAGGTCGCTGCGCAGGATGTTGCCGATCTCGTAGTCGAAGCCGAGGTCGCGCGCGATCGTGCGGATCGACGACTGCGTAATGCCCTCGAGGGCGCCCGCGCTCACCGGCGGCGTGATGATCGTGCCGTTCTTGACGACGAAGATGTTCTCGCCCGTGCACTCGCTCACGTAGCCCTGGGGCGACAGCAGGATGGCCTCGTCGTAGCCGGCCTTGACCGCCTCCACCTTGGCCAGCGACGAGTTGATGTACATGCCCGTGGCCTTGCACGCGGGCGGCATGGCGTTGGGGTCGTGGCGCTGCCACGAGCTGATCTTCATGCGCACGCCGTGCTTGATGCCCTCGTCGCCGAGGTATGCGCCCCACGGCCACACCGCGATCGACACGTTGACCTCGCACGGCAGCGGGTTGAGCCCCATCTCGCCGTAGCCGAGGTACACCAGCGGCCGGATGTAGCAGCCGTCGATGTTGTTGGCGCGAATCGTCTCCTTCGTCGCCTCCACCAGCTGGTCGACGGTGTAGGGGATGTCGAGCATCAGGATCTTGGCGCTGTTGAACAGCCGCACCATGTGGTCGGTGAGGCGGAACACGGCGCCGCCCTGCGACGTCGGGTAGCAGCGGATGCCCTCGAATACGCCGCTGCCGTAGTGGAGGGTGTGGGTCAGGATGTGCACGCGAGCGTCGTCCCAGTCGACGAGCTTCCCGTCCATCCAGATCTTGTCCACCTTCTGCAGGGGCATTCGTGTCTCCTAGACGCTGGCGGCGACGGCGTCGCCGATTTCGGACGTGGTCCCCGACAACGACTGCGCGTCGGCGACCGCTTTGGTGATGCGTGCTGCGGCGTCGGCCTCGCCCAGGAACTCGACCATCATGGCGGCGCATTTGATCGTCGCCAGGGGGTTGGCCTTGCCGGTGTCGACGATGTCGTGGGCGGCGCCGTGCACCGGCTCGAACATCGACGGGTTGGTGCGGTCGGGGTTGAGGTTGCCGGTGCCCGCCAGCCCGACACCGCCGACGACCGCGCCGGCGAGGTCGGTGAGAATGTCGCCGAACAGGTTGTCGGTGACGACGACGTCGTAACGCTGCGGATCCTCGACCATGTAGATGCAGCTGGCGTCGACGTGGTTGTAGGCGGTGGCCACGTCGGGGTAGCCGGCGGCCACGTCGTTGAACGTGCGCTGCCACAGGTCGCCGGCGAAGGTCAGCACGTTGGTCTTGTGCACGAGCGTGAGGTGACGACGGGGCCGTGACTGCGCTAGCTCGAAGGCGTAGCGCACACACCGTTCGACACCCATCCGCGTGTTGACCGAGCCCTGGGTGGCCACCTCGTGGGGCGTGCCCTTGTAGAGGAAGCCGCCCTCCCCGGCGTAGCTGCCCTCGGTGTTCTCCCGCACGACCACGAAGTCGAGGCCCTTGCCCTGGAACGGCCGCAGGTTCACGTAGAGGTCGAGCCCGAAGCGCAGGCGCAGGATGATGCCCCGCTCGATGGTGCCGCCCGGCACCCGGGTGTCGCCGATGGGCGGGCCGAGCGGACCCTTGAGGATGGCGTCGCACCCCCGCATGGCGTCGATCTCGGCGTCGTCGAGCACGTGGCCGTCACGCACGTAGCGGTCGGCGCCCAGGTCGAAGTCGACGGTCTCGAAGTCGACACCCGTGGCGCGCACGACCTTGAGGGCCTCGGCCACGATGGCCGGCCCGATCCCGTCGCCGCCGATGACTGCGACCTTGTAAGCCACGCTCGAATCTGCTCCTGAGAAATGAAAAACCGCCCACATTGTGGACGGTCGAGAGCGCACACCGGGGTCCCGGCGTGCGCTAGGTGATGACGATTACCTGGGTCGTGAACACAGCAGAACAAGTTTCGTTCATCCCAACGGCCTCGTCAAACGCTCAAAAACGCCCATCAGCTGCCGACAGGTACGCCAAGGGGGGATGACGAACATGAGCGTCGTGGAAGTCGTAGAGCTGGAGGGCGCCCCGGCGCCGCGTGGCGACCGGTGGGCCCGGCGGGCTGTGCTCTTCGCGACCATCGCCTTGTTCGCCGCCAGCGTGGCCGGCCTGGTGACGCTCGCGCCCAAGGGCAAGAAGACGCCCGCCCAACAGCTGGCCAAGCTGCAGGCCTTCGTCAACGCCGCGAAGAGCGTCCACTACGTCGCTGAGTCGACCACGCAGACGAAGGGCGGGCACGGCGACCTCGGCAGCTCCTTCAGCAACAAGTCCAAGCAGGAAGGCGACATCGCGTTTCCCAACCAGTCGCATTCGCTCGAGCAGGACGGCACCAACTTCAGCGAGGTCATCACTCTCGACAAGGCCTTCTATGAGCGGAGTGGCGAGAGCCAGGCAGAACTACGCCAGGCCCAATGGATCTACAGCCCGCACGGCGGCGAGGGCTGGTCGGCGTATGGCCCCGCCACAGGGGCGCTGTCGTCGGTTTCCATGGGCGGCGGACCCATCATGAGTGGCGCACTTTCGTTGGATCAGGCGGGCGCTCACGACTTGGCGGACATGTTGCGGGCCGCTTCAACTCCGAAGCAGGTGTCCTCGGACGTCATCGAAGTATCCATCGACATCAAGAGGCTGCCCATCTTCTCGGCACTGCAGGAGGCCACCTCAGCGGCGGACGCGAAGATTCCGACGCCCACCGTGACCGCGCAACTCACGAGCGGGCCGCACGATGAGCTCGAGCGCCTGATGTTCGTCACGAAGATGGAGGCACCCGACGGAGCCAAGGACATCTTTGGATCGATGACGTCGACTGACGACATCCATTTCACGAAGTGGGGCGAGCCGGTCACGATCGCCAAGCCGTCGGCTGACACTGTCGACCCGACACCGGGCATCGATGAGAAGGGTCTCGCCGAGTTCCACGCCATGCCGCTCCTCGCACCCCGCAAGCTCCCCGCCGGTTTTGAGCTCACTGATGCGCAGGTCGTGACCTCCGAAAGCGATGCAAGCGTTGATGACGGCAATTGTCCTGAGGTCTCCTTCGACTGGGCAGACGCCAAGGCCGAGGCGGCCTTCGAGAAGCAGCTCGCGGGGAGTGCCAACCCAGACAACCTGGGCGACGGGCCGGCCGGGCTCGAGTTCTCGCTCACGCCGGCGTCGTGTGACAACGGTGGCCCAAACGACGGTGCCAAGGCGATCAAGCTCGGCAAGTACAGCGGCACCATCTCCCACGGCAACGTCGATGACGGTGACTACGCCAACACGATCGAGGTCATTGTCGGCGCTACGCGGGTGGAGGTCGACTCTGATCTGCCGCTTGCGACCGTCGTCGCCGCCGCCTCGGACTTCATTCCGTTCGACCTCGCCACGCAGCCGGTTCACCACGTTCCGCCGCCCCAGTAGCCTCGTCTGCATGAGTGAGACGTCGTTGTCCCGGGAGGCGTTCGACCGCCTGCAGGCCGAGCTCGAGCACCTCACCACCCAGGGTCGGGTGGAGGTGGCCAATCGCATCGAGGCGGCAAGGGCGCTCGGCGACCTGTCGGAGAACGGCGACTACCACGCAGCCAAGGACGACCAGGGGAAGATGGAAGCCCGCGTCCGCCACCTGCAGGCGCTGCTCAAGCAGGCGACCATCGTCGACGACGCCGGCGGTGGCGACACGGTGGCGGCGGGCTCGGTCGTGAGCCTGCGCTACGAGGGCGACGACGACGTCGAGAAGTACCTCATCGGCTCCATCGAGGAACGCCGCGAGGGCATGTCGGTGGTCTCCCCCGGCTCGCCCCTCGGCCAGGCCCTGCTGGGCCACAAGGCCGGCGAGACCGTCGAGTACGACGCCCCCAGCGGCAGCCTCAAGGTCGAGATCGTCGAGATCGGCTGACCCCACAACGTCCAAGAGGCGATTGAGTGCCGTAATTCGGCACCCAATCGCCTCCTGAACAGGATGGTGTTGGTTACTTGGCCAGCGATCGGGCGATGGCGACCGCGGCCTTGAGGTCGGCGCGGGCGGTCTGCAGGTCGGTGCGGGCCTGGTCGAGGACGGGCTTGTCGACCGTTGGGTAACCGTGGGGCTCGAGCGGCAGCACGTGGCCGGGGACGGGGTCGGCGTGCGCCTTGGCGTCGTCGATCTTGGCCCGCAGCTCGGTGACGTCCTTGCCCTGCGCGGCCAGCTTGTCGGCGACGGTCTCGAGCTTGGCGTAGGCGACGTCCATGGCGTCGGCGACGATGGTCATGTGCACCTGCGGGGTGAGCAGGAGGTACACCCGGTAGTCAGTGACGATCTCCTGCGCGTGCTGACGGAACGTCGGGCCGTCGTCGTCGGCGACGATCTGGGCCCGCAGGCTGCGCAGGCCCCGGCGGTCGGCGTCGATCTTGTCGAGCAGGGTCGACTTGTGGTCGGCGCTGAGGTTCTTGGCGTTGTTCACGTGGCCGGTGAGGACGTCGAGCCATGCCAGACGCTTGTCGATGGCGGCGATGGCCTTGGTCTTGGCGGCGAACTCGTGCCGCGGTGTGGCGGCGGGGGCCGGCGCCGACGTCGGCGTGGTCGTTGGGGCGGTCGTGGTCGAGGTGTCGGCCAATGCCGCGCCCGGGGTGATCAACAGGGTGCCGGCGATCACGGCACCGGCGATGAGCTTCTTCACTTGGTCGGGTCTCCTTCGTCGGTGGCGAGGTCGCGGTCGACGGTCGCCAGTTGTGTGTCGATATCTGTCAGCACGCTGTCGACGGTGTGCAGGTCGGACCCGGCGTCGCCCGCCGAAGCGGACGCCGGTGCGGGAGGCCGAGCGGCCGGGGCCGGGGCGACGGTCGTCGCCACCGGAGCCGGAGCGGGTGCCGGTGACGACACCCGCAGGTTCCGCCCGCATCCCACGCCGAGCACGAGCACTGCCACCACCATCAGGGCTGCGATTCGGTTGGTCATGCGCCAACCATCGGCCCGGTCTGTGGGGGGCCCGTGCGCGACATGTGATGAAACTGTGCGAGTGCGCAATGTTGGCGGACACGCCGCGTAACCTCGACCCATGCCGATCACTGGGCCGCCGCTCCCGCCCGGCCGGCGTCTGCAGCTGCCCGGGCGGGGTCAGACGTTCATCCGCGAGATCACCGGGCCGCCGGGCGCGCCGACGCTTTTCCTGCTCCACGGGTTGTCGGCCACCGCCGACCTCAACTGGTTCACCTGCTACCACGCGCTCGGACGCGAGTTCGGCGTCGTCGCCATCGACCATCGCGGCCATGGCCATGGCATCCGCTCGGTGCGGCGCTTCCGGTTGGAGGACTGCGCCGACGACGTCGCCGCCGTGTGCCACGAGCTCGGGCTCGAGCGCATCATCCCCGTCGGCTACTCGATGGGCGGACCAATCGCGCAGTTGACGTGGCGGCGCCACCGTGAGCTCGTGGCCGGCCTGGTGCTGTGCGCCACGGCGCGCACGTTCGCCGAGCAGTCGCCGCGGAACCGCGTGCTCATGAGCGGCTTGCTCGGGATGTCAGCGGCCGCCCGCATGGCGCCCGTCGCCCTCCGCGATCAGTTCTTCAAGACGTTCGTCGGCCGCCGGCTGCCCGACACGCCGATGACGCGGTGGGCGGCCAGCGAGTTGGGCCACAACGACGCCGCCACCGTCCTGCAGGCCACGTGGGCCGTCAGCTCCTACGACTCCCGCCGGTGGATCGGCGAGGTCGACGTCCCGACCGCGGTGGTCATGACCACCCACGACCGCCTCGTTGCCCCCGACCGGCAACGGAAGCTGGCCGAGAGCATTCCCGGCGCCACCGTGTACCCGGTGCGTGCGGACCACGGCGCCGTCGCCATGGCCGCCAACGCCTTCGTCCCCGCCCTGCTCGAAGCGTGCGAGGATGTCGCGTCCCGCGCCGGCATCGGCGTCCCCGCCCGCTGACTAGCGGCCCAGCTGGCGGGCCATCTCGGCGGAGTCGAAGTACATCCAGACGTTCTGGATGAGCCCGTCGCGGAGTTGGTACGCGTACATGAACTCGATGTCGATGGAGCTGCCGGACCGGTGGTTGCCGACGACCCGCACCCACGCGGCCACGTAGTCCTCGTCGGCCAGGATGCGCTCGATGTGGCGGTGGTGGTCGGGGACCACGTCCCAGAACTGCTCGTCGAAGGCCCGCATGGCCGCCGGCCCGACGACGGGACCGGGCCGCCGGTACGCGCTGTCAGCGGCAAAGCACGCGTAATAGGCGTCGAGGTCGTGCTTGTTCAGCAGCTCGATGGCGTGCTCGACGGCGGCCCTGTTGGTGCCCGCGCCCCGTGCCACGCCGTCAACGCTACTGGGCGCCGGCAGTCCACTGAGCACCGCGGATGCGGACCGCGCTGAGCACCGCTCGGGTCGTCATCCAGGCAATCAGCCCGCCCCAGATGCCGGCGATGCCGAGGCTGTGCCAGTGCAGGACAGCCAGCGCGAACGGCACGTAGACGGCCAGCGCCGCCACCAGCGACCACTTGACGAAGCGGAAGTCGCCGGCGCCCAGCAGCACGCCGTCGCCCAGCACGAAGGCCACCGCCCCCGGCACTTGCATGGCCGCCAGCAGGGCGAGCGCGATCGTCGCCCGGTGCACGACGGCGCCGTCTCCGGTGAACACGTGCGGCAGCACCGGCGACACAGCGACGAGGCCGACACCGATAACGGCGCCGGCCAGAACGGCCAGGCGGCCCAGCCGGTAGGCGACGGTCCGAGCCTCGTCGTGGCGCGCGCCGCCCAAGTGCGTGCCGACCATGGCCTGGCCGGCGATGGCCAGCGCGTCCACGGTGAGGGCGAGGAAGAGGAACACCTGGTACGCGATCTGGTGCGCGGCGAGTGTGGCCGCACTCACACGTGCCGCCACGGCGGTGGCGAGCGCGAGTGCCCCGAGAAGCGCCGCAGTACGCACGAAGAGGTGCCGGCCCGCGCTGGCCAGTCGGACCATCTCGGCCCGGTCGGGCTGCACGCTGGCACCGGCGGCCTGGATGCGTTGCGCGCACATGGCGATGAACCACACCGCCGCCAGCCACTGCGCGATCACGGTGCCCCACGCCGAGCCCGCCACGCCGAGGTGAAACGCGTAGACGAACACGACCTCGAGCACCACGTTGAGCACGTTGGCCACGATCACGACGCGGAACGGCGTCACCGTGTCGGAGAGCCCGCGTAGGTAGCCCTGCCCGACCAACGCCACGAGGACGGCGGGCGTCGACAACGCGCTGATGCGGAGGTAGGTGGCGGCCGCCCGCAAGATGTCGCCGTGGCCCCCGAGGGCGTGGGCCAGGCCGTGGCCGCCCAGCAGCACCACCAGCGCGAGGGGCACGCCGAGCAAGAGGCAGAGCCACAAGCCCTGCGCGGCGACGCCACCGGCGCCGCGCTCGTCGCCGGCGCCCATCAAGAAGGCCACGCGCGGCGTCGTGCCGTAGGCGAGGAAGTTGAACGCCCACAACAACGTCGCCAGCACCGTCGTCGCCAACGCCAAGCCGCCGAGCGGCACGGTGCCCAGGTGCCCGACGATCGCGGTGTCGACCAACACGTACAGCGGCTCGACGGCGAGGGTGAACAACGCCGGCACGGCAAGCCGCAGGATCTGGCGATCCAGCTCGCGCCGCTCGGCGATCACCATCGGGCGGCTTGCTCCACGCGCTTGGCAGCCGACAGCAAGGCGTCGGCGTAGCGCTTGCCCGGTGCGCGGGATGTGCGCTCCACCGGTCCGGACACCGACACGGCGGCGATGTGGCGGCCTTCGCCGTCGTGCACGGCCGCGCTCACCGACGCCACCCCCTTCTCCCGTTCCTCCACGCTCTCGGCGAGATCGCGGCCGCCCGCCTGCAGCACCTTGGCCGCCGAGCCGCGGTCCATCGGCAGCGTCGCCCCAACCGGCACGATCGTGCGCAGGCTGTGGGGCGACTCGAGCGAGACCACGCAGATGCGCACGTCGCCGCGGCGCACGTAGAGCTGCACGCTCTCCCCCGTCTCGTCGCGCAGCCACTCGAGGGCCGGGCGGGCGGCCTGCACGAGACTGTTGCCAGCCATGCGGGGACCGAGGGTGAAGCGGCCCTCCTCGTCCCGCTCGACGAGGCCGTGCACTTCGAGGGCGAGGGCGAGTCGGTGGGCCGTCGCCCTCGAGATACCGGTGACGTCGACGAGCTCCGCCAGCGAGCGGGAACCGAGCTCCAAGGCGTCGAGAATGGTGACCGCCTTGTCGAGGACGCCGACGCCGCTTACACTCGGTTCCACAAAGCGAGACAGTAATCTCAGATTGTGAGACAGTCAATGGCAAAGACACTCAGCGAGAAGGTGTGGGACCGCCACGTGGTCCACCACGCCGA
>JAFATL010000293.1 GCA_019243975.1 Actinomycetota bacterium
CGCCGACCTCGTCGGCGATCTCGCGGAACGGACGGGGGTCGATGATCCGCGAATACGCCGTCGCACCGGCAACGATGATCTTCGGCCGTTCACGCTTCGCGACGTCACGCACCTCGTCGAAGTCGATGCGCTCGTCTGACTCCGTCACGCCGTACGCGACGAACCTGTAGAGCTTGCCGCTCGCGTTGACCGGTGAGCCGTGCGTGAGGTGACCGCCCTGGTCGAGCTTCATGCCGAGCACGGTGTCGCCGGGGTTCAACAGCGCGAGGTACACCGCCATGTTCGCGTTGGCACCCGCGTGCGGCTGCACGTTGGCGTGCTCGGCACCGAACAGCGCCTTGGCCCGGTCGCGGGCGAGATCTTCCACCTCGTCGATGACGAAGTTGCCGCCGTAGTAGCGCTTGCCCGGATAGCCCTCGGAGTACTTGTTGGTGAGGACCGATCCAGTGGCCTCCAGCACGGCGCGCGACGCGAAGTTCTCCGACGCGATCAGCTGCACGGTGGTGTTCTGCCGCTCGCGCTCCTTGTCGACGAGGGCGAACAGCTCGGTGTCGCGGGATGTCTCGTTCACTCGGCCTCCTCCCCCTCAATCTCGGCGATCTGCTCGACGCGGCGGACGTGGCGGCCACCCTCGAAGTCAGTCGACAGCCAGAGGGTGACGATCTCGTCAGCCAGCCCGAAGGCAACGATACGACCTCCCATGGACAGGACGTTCGCATCGTTGTGCTGGCGCGACATGCGGGCGGTGTAGAGGTCGTTGCACAGGGCGGCCCGGACCCCCCGCACCTTGTTGGCGCTGATCTGCTCGCCCTGGCCGCTGCCGCCCAGGACGATGCCCCGGTCGGCCTCGCCCCGGGCCACCGTGCGGGCCACACCGGCACAAATCGGGGGGTAGTCGACCGGCTCCTCGCTGTGGGTGCCCTGGTCGTCGACGTCGTGGCCGAGGCCCTCGAGCACACCGATGACGTGCTGTTTGAGCTGGTAGCCGGCGTGATCGGACCCGATGGCAATTCTCAAGTTCAGGCTCCCCGGATGAGCGTCGTGAGACGGGTGGTCAGGCGGTCGAGCTCGTCGGCCGTGCGCTCGTAGACGGCGCGGGGCTGGCCGATCGGGTCGGCGACGTCGTCGGCCTCGGAGGAACCGAGCAGCTCGTTGCGGGTGCGGCCGGCGTGGACCTTGGGCAGCCACTCGTCGAGGGACTGGCCCGCGGCCCGGGGGCCCACGTCGTTGCCCCGGCGGACGAGCTCCTTGAGGGTGTAGGTCCGCGTCCAGATGTCGGGGGCGGTGAGGACGGCCTCGCGCACGTGCTCGCGGGCCATCCCGATGATGAGGTCGGCTCCCGACAGCATCTCGGCCGTCATGCGCCGGCTGCGGTGCTGGGACGTGTCGATCCCCCGGTCGGCCATCACTGCAATGCCGTCGTCGGATGCAGGCCGGCCGTCCTCGTACAGGCCGGCCGAGTGAACGCGCGCGTCCACGCCGGCGTCGGCGAGCTTCTGGCGCAGCAGTCCTTCGGCCATCGGCGAGCGGCAGATGTTGGCAGTGCAGAGGAGGAGGACGTCGATGGGCCGAGTGTACGGTCTGCCCCGATGGACCCCCGCTCACCTGTGATCGTCGGCGTCGGCCAGAGCCTGCGCCGTTTGGACAACGCCGAAGGCGCCGCCGAGCCGGTGGCGATGATGGCCGAGGTGCTGCGGCTGGCAGCCGACGACAGTGGCGCGGGCGACACCCTGCTCAAGCGGGCCGACTCGGTGCGCATCGTCGAGTTGCTGTCGTGGCCCTACGTCAATCCCGCGCTGCTGGTCGCCGACCTCGTCGGCGCGTCACCGCGCCAGACGGTCAAGACGACGACGGGCGGCAACAGCCCGCAGCTGCTGGTGAACGACACCGCGGCCGCCATTCAGCGGGGCGAGCTCGACGTGGCCCTCATCTCCGGCGCCGAGGCCGTGTACACGCGCCTGCTCACGCGCAAGCAGAAGGTGCACCTCGAATGGACGAACCAGGACCCGGCGACGACCGTGCCCGAGCTGGTGGGGCTCGAGAAGCCGGGCACCAACGACGTCGAGATGGCCGCGTCGCTGGTGATGCCGACCCAGGTGTACCCGATCCTCGAGAACGCGCTGCGCCACGCCAACGGCGAAACCGTCGACGAGCACCAACGGCGCGTGTCGGAGCTGTGGGAGCGCTTCTCGGCGGTAGCGGCCCAGAACCCGTACGCGTGGTCGCCGGAGGCGAAGACGGCCGAGCAGATCCGCACCGTCTCGCCCGACAACCGCATGATCGGCTTCCCGTATCCGAAGCTGATGAACGCCAACATCCAGACCGATCAGGCCGCCGGCCTGATCATGTGCTCGGTGCAGGCCGCACGCGACGCGGGCGTGCCCGAGGACCGGTGGGTGTTCGTGCACAGCGGCGCCGACGCCCACGACCACTACTGGGTGTCCGAGCGCGACAACCTGCATTCGTCGCCGGCC
>JAFATL010000369.1 GCA_019243975.1 Actinomycetota bacterium
CTGCCGACCGAGATCGACGTGGTCGAGCGGCGCATCCGCCAGCTCGAGATCGAGCGCGTCGCCTTGGCCAAGGAGACCGACGACGCCAGCCGCGATCGCCTGGCCAAGCTCGACGAGGAGCTGGCCAACCTGCGCGAGCAGACCGACGGCATGAAGGCCCACTGGCAGGCCGAGAAGGAGGCCATCGACCGCATCCGCACGCTCAAGGAGGAGCTCGAGGCCAAGCGCAACGCCGTCGAGCGGGAGCAGGACCTCGAGCGGGCGGCCGAGATCCGCTACGGCCAGATCCCCGAGCTCGAGCAGCAGGTCGAGGAGGCCACCGCCCACCTGGCCGAGCTGCAGGCCACCCAGAAGATGCTGAAGGAAGAGGTCGACGACGAAGACGTCGCCGAGGTCGTCAGCCGGTGGACGGGCGTGCCCGTGAGCCGACTGCTCGAGGGCGAGGTGGCCAAGCTCATCCGCATGGAGGAGGTCCTCCACGAGCGGGTGGTGGGCCAGGACGACGCGGTGGCGGCCGTGGCCAACGCCATCCGGCGCAGCCGGGCCGGCCTCTCCGACCCGCACCGGCCCATCGGGTCGTTCATGTTCCTCGGCCCTACGGGTGTCGGGAAGACGGAGCTGGCCCGCACGCTGGCCGACTTCCTGTTCGACGACGAGCGGGCGATGGTGCGCATCGACATGAGTGAGTACATGGAGAAGCACTCCGTGTCCCGGCTCATCGGCGCGCCCCCCGGCTATGTGGGCTACGACGAGGGCGGCCAGCTGAGCGAGGCCGTGCGCCGGCGCCCGTACTCCGTCGTGTTGCTCGACGAGATCGAGAAGGCGCACCCCGACGTCTTCAACGTCCTCCTGCAGGTGCTCGACGACGGCCGCCTCACCGACGGCCAGGGCCGCACCGTCGACTTCACCAACACGGTGCTGATCATGACGTCGAACTACCCGGGCGACGTGCGCGAGCACTTCAAGCCCGAGTTCATCAACCGCATCGACGAGATCGTGCGCTTCCGCACCCTCACCCAGGACGACATCGCGGTGATCGTCGACATCCAGCTGCGTTCGCTGCGGGGCCGCCTGGCCGAGCGCCGGCTCGAGCTGGAGGTCACGCCCGAGGCGCACGCCTGGCTGGCGGCCAAGGGCTACGACCCGGCCTACGGGGCGCGACCCCTCAAGCGGCTCATCCAGCGCGAGATCAGCGATCCGCTGGCGCTGGCGCTGCTCGAGGGCCGCTACACCGAAGGTTCGACGGTGACGGTGGATGTCGCCGGCGACGACCTGGTCCTCAAGTAGTCCTCTCGAGCGCCACGCGCGGCGGTGTGACGCTCGGCATCGTTGACAGTTGCTGGATCGCGGGGTAGGCCGTGGTTCCCAGCCGGCGGGAGCAGGCGGACAGAAAGGGGCCATATGGGGAGAGCGGCAGCCGCCCAAGACAGGGGGCGGGCTTTTGTCGTCTTCGCACTCGGGTTCATGCTCGTCGTGGCTGCGGCCATGGCGCTGGCGACGGGCGTAGCCCATGCCGCCGGCTTCACGATCATCGACCAGACCACGAGGACGACCAACAACGGCCAGGCCACGTCGCAGAGCGGCGGCAACACGGCCAAGGGCAACAACAGTGACAACGCGGTTGTCGGAGACCAGGTGGCCAATTCCGGTGCCACCGGGGCCAACAGCTCGTCGGTAGCCACCAACTCGGGGGCCACGACGAACAACTCCGACGGCACCGCCAACATCAGCACCGGTAACGCCACTTCGTCCGGCACCACCTCGTCGACCACGACGTCGAGCTCCGCCGATACCACCGGCGGGCCCGCAGGGTTCGTGATCGCCACCCAGTCGAACAACACCGACAACGTGGGCCGGGCCACGGCGGCCACCGGGAACAACGACGCCAAGGGCAACAACTCGTTCAACACCGCGGTTGGCGACCAGGTCGCCGACGCGGGTGGTGTGGGCGCCGCCAGCCGCTCCGTCGCAACCAACGACGGCGGCGTGACGAACCGGTCGGATGGCCGGGCCGACATCAGCACGGGCGAGGCCAAGGCGGGAGGAGTCAACGCAACCACGCAGTCGAGCCAGACGGCGACGGGCGACGCGGCCAAGAACGGCTTCGCGATCGTCGACTCCACGTCTCGCGTCAACAACGTCGGCCACGCAACCGCGGAGACCGGCGGCAACTTCGGCATCGGCAACAACTCGTTCAATCGCACGGTCAACGATCCGCGTGCATTCGCGGGGGCGACCGGCCCGAACGGGCAGTCGATTGCCACCAACACCGGAACCGTCTCGAACAACTCGAACGGCACGTCCGACATCGCCACCGGTAATGCCACGGCCACCGGGACCAAGGCGGCGACGACGACCACGCAGTCGTTGGACCTCAGCGGTTCGTCGAGCAACTCGTTTGCGCTCGCCGACCAGAACGCGCCGACGAACAACATCGGCCGCGCCCTGGGTCGCTCGGGTATCAACTTCGGGACAGGCAACAACACGCTCAACACCGCCCTCGCCTCACGCCGCGCCTTCCCCGGCGGCGTCGGCAACAACAGCCAGTCTGTTGGCACCAACTCGGGCGGTGTGTCGAACCAGTCGGACGGCATCAGCCGCATCCTCACGGGCGACGCCAACTCCACGGGTACCGACACGAGCACCACGGTGAAGCAGCTGGCTGCCTAACAGCGCCGGCGAGAAATTGTGAAAGAGGGAGGGCAGCCAGCCCTCCCTCTTTCGCGTGATGTGTCCAGGTCACCAATCGCGTCCAAAGTGGAGGCGTGACTTCCCCGACCGCCGCGGCCCGCTGGACCGTGCCCGCGCTGGCGCTGGTGATCGCCGCCCTGCTCGTCACCGGCTCCACGGCGGCGATCGTCCATGAGGACAAGGGCGAGAGCGCCGGTGTCTCCGCGAGCACCACGACCTCGACGTCGTCCACGACCACCACCGCCCCCCCGCCCAGCACGGTGCCGCCCACGTCGGGCATCCAGCAGCTCGTCGACCAGCTGGAGGCGTTCGTGGCCACGACCCGGGGGTTGCCGTTCTCGAAGCCGGTGCCGGTGACCCTGCTGGCGTCGACGGCGTTCCAGCAGCGCTTGGCGGCCGTGAATTCCGAGGGCGAGAACCCGGCCGACGCCACCAAGGCGGAGAAGGTGCTACGGGCGCTCGGGCTCCTCGACAAGGGCGTGTCGCTCGACAAGGCGGAGAAGGGCCTGCTCGGCGACGCGGTGGCCGGCTTCTACGACCCCAAGCGCAAGGAGCTCGTCGTGCGCGGCGCCGACCCCTCGTCGCCGTACGTGCGCACCGTGCTGGCCCATGAGCTGACCCACGCCGACCAGGACGAGCACTTCGGGATCGACCGGCCCGCCATCGACAAGCGGGACGACGAGGCGTCGCAGGCGTTCTCGGCGCTGGTCGAGGGCGACGCGGTGCGGATCCAGCAGGCGTACCAGAGCTCGCTGCCGGCCAAGGACCGGGCCAAGGCGCAGCAGGAGGAGTCGGCCCAGGCCGGGACCATCGACCCGAATGTGCCGCCGGTGCTGCTCGACACGCTGAGCTTCCCGTACACGTTCGGGGTGGAGTTCGTGAAGGCGGTCGTCAGGGCCGGCGGCCAGGCCCGGCTCGACGCTGCCTTCGTCAACCCGCCCACCACGAGCGAGCAGATCCTCCATCCGGAGAAGTTCCTCGCCGGTGAGGGGCCCAAGACCGTGGCCGACCCGCCGGCCGACGGTAAGGTCATCGACCACGGCGTGGTCGGGGAGTTCGGCCTGTTGCTGATGTTCCTCGACACCAAGCGGCCGTTGCCCCAGTCGGTTGCGGCCCGGGCGTCGGATGGCTGGGGCGGTGACCGGTACGTGGCGTGGGACAGCGGCGACAAGACCTGCCTGCGGGCCAACTTCGTCATGGACACGCCGTCGGACACCGATCAGCTGGTGTCGGCGCTCAAGGACTGGGCCAGCCGCCAGCCCGCGGCCACGGTCAGCGGGACCAACCCGATCGTCCTCACCACCTGCAATTAGGTGGTTTTCCCGAGGGGGCGGGTCAGGGCGGTCGGCTAGGATCTCAACACGTGCCGGCAACGGTCGTGGTGGGAACTCAGTGGGGCGACGAGGGCAAGGGGAAGTTCACCGACCTCATCGCCAAGGAGATGCACCTCGTGGTCCGCTACCAGGGCGGCCACAACGCCGGGCACACGCTCGTCGTCGACGGTGAGACGTTCGCGCTCCAGCTGATCCCGAGCGGTGTGCTCTACGGGCACATCACACCGATCATCGGCAACGGCGTGGTGGTCGACCCCAAGGTGCTGCTCGAGGAGGTCGACACCCTCGAGCGCCGGGGCGTCGACTGCAGCCGCCTGAAGGTGAGCGGCAACGCGCACCTGATCATGCCGTACCACCAGGAGCTCGACGCCATCACCGAGCGGTTCCTCGGCAAGAACCGCCTCGGCACGACCAAGCGCGGCATCGGGCCCGCCTACGCCGACAAGGCCACGCGCATCGGGCTGCGGGTGCAGGACCTCCTCGACCCCAAGATCTTCCGCGAGAAGCTCGAGGTGGTCCTCAAGGAGAAGAACCAGGTCCTGGCCAAGGTCTACAACCGCCTGCCGCAGTCGGCCGACGACATCGCGCAGCGCTACCTCGACGAGTACGCCCCCCGCATCGCCCCGATGATCGCCGACACCGTCGAGCTGGTGCACGAGGCGCTGGCGGCCGGCCAGCACGTGCTGCTGGAGGGCGCCCAGGCCACGTTCCTCGACCTCGACCACGGCACGTATCCGTTCGTCACCTCGTCGAACCCGGTCGCGGGCGGTGCGTGTGTGGGCACCGGCATCGGGCCCCTGCACATCGACCGCGTCGTCGGCATCGCCAAGGCCTACGTCACCCGCGTCGGCGCCGGCCCGTTCCCGACCGAGCTCGACGGCGAGGTGGCCGACCTGCTGGTCGACCGGGGGCACGAGTTCGGCACCAACACGGGCCGGCGGCGCCGGCCCGGGTGGTTCGACGCGGTGATGATGCGCCAAGCCGTGCGCCTCAACTCGCTGAGCGAGATCGCCCTCACCAAGCTCGACGTCCTCGACACGCTGCCGTCGCTCAAGGTGTGCGTGGCCTACGAGGTCGACGGTGTCCGATACGACCACGTGCCGTACCACCAGTCGGTGCTGCACAAGGTCACGCCCGTCTACGAGGAGCTCCCGGGCTGGCAGACCGATCTCACCGGCGCCACCCTGCGCGCCGACCTCCCCCGTCAAGCCCAGGACTACATCGACTTCCTCTCCGCCCAGGCGGGCGTGCCCGTCAGCCTCATCGGCGTCGGCCCCGGCCGCGAGCAGTTCGTGCATGCGTAGCCCCGCATGAGGGTGGTCGTCGTCGGCGGCGGAGGCCGCGAGCACGCGCTGGCCCACGTGCTGTCGCGCACGGCCGACGTCGTGGCCACACCCGGCAACCCGGGCATCGCCAACTCGGTCGCCACCCCGCCCGAGGAGCTCGACGCCGACCTGTTCGTCGTCGGGCCGGAGGCGCCCCTCGTCGACGGCCTCGCCGACCGCCTCCGGGCCCAGGGCAAGCGGGTGTTCGGCCCCGGCGCCGACGGCGCTGCCCTCGAGGGCTCGAAGGCGTGGATGAAGCAGGTCGTGTCCGAAGCCGGCGTGCCGACGGCCCAGCACGGCACGTTCGACGACGCCGACGCGGCCGCCGGGTTCCTGCGCTCGCTCGCCCCGCCCTACGTGGTCAAAACCGACGGGCTGGCGGCAGGCAAGGGCGTGCTCGTCACGGAGACACTGGCCGACGCCATCGACGACGTCCGGGCCAAGCTGTCGGGCGCGTCGTTCGGCGAGGCCGGCCGCCGAGTGGTGGTGGAGGAGGGCATGCGCGGCCCAGAGCTGTCGGTGCTCGCCGTGTGCGACGGCACGGACGCGGTGCTGCTGCCGAGCGCGCAGGACTTCAAGCGGGCGTTCGACGGCGACACGGGGCCGAACACCGGCGGTATGGGCGCGTACTCGCCCGTGCCCGGCGTCGACCTCGAGCAGCTCGACATCCTGGGGCGCTTCATCGAGCCCACGCTGCTGGCGCTGCGCAAGCGCGACATCGACTACCGAGGCGTGCTGTACGCCGGGCTGATGTTCACCGAGGCGGGTCCGAAGCTGCTCGAGTTCAACGTGCGCTTCGGCGACCCGGAGGCGCAGGTGGTGCTGCCGCGGCTCGACGGCGATCTCGCCGCC
>JAFATL010000442.1 GCA_019243975.1 Actinomycetota bacterium
ACGAACGGGAAGGTGATCTGCTCGCCGGTGTGCCAGTGCCACTCCTCGGCGTGCTCGGTGATGACCGTGTCGCCCTCGGCGACCGCCAGCTTGGGGTGGTGGATGTATGCGGACAGGGGCTCGATGCCGAGGCGCAACCGGGCGACGATGCGCGCCGGACCCGTGGCGCCCTCCTCGTTGGCGCACACGTCGGTGTAGTGGGCGTCTTCGGTGAAGTACGTGGCCACGGCAGCGAGATCGCGGCGATACAGGTCCGTCCAGAACTGCTCGACGACCTTCTTGTTCAGTTCGCCGGTGTCGCTCACGCCGGCGACGCCTGCGGGCCCCGCACGAGCGAGCCGGGACGCACGCCCGTGTCCTCGCCGTCGGCGAAGGTCACCTCGCCCCGCTTCACCGTGGCCACGTAGCCGTGAGCCCGTTGCACCAGCCGTTTGCCGCCGGCCGGGAGGTCGGCCACCGCCTCGGGACCGTCGATGCGCAGCCCGTCGAAGTCGATGAGGTTGAAGTCGGCGAGCATGCCCGGCTCGATCGTGCCGCGGTCGTGCATGCCGTAGAGGCGAGCAGTGTCGTACGTCTGCTTCTTGATGACCCACTCCAACGGCAGGCGGTCGCCCCGTGAGCGGTCGCGCACCCAGTGGGTGAGCATGAACGTCGGCATCGACGCGTCACAGATCACGCCGCAGTGGGCGCCGCCGTCGGCCAGGCCCAGCGCCGCCTGCGGGTGCAGCAGCATCTCCCGGATGGGCTCGAGGCTGCCCTGGCTGTAGTTGAGGATGGGGACGTGCAACATGCCGCGCCCGTCGTCGGCGAGCATGTAGTCGTACGCCACGTCGAGCGGGCTGCGACCCTCGCGCGCTGCGATGGCGGCCAGCGTCTTGTCGGGGCCGGGCTCGTAGTCGGGCGGTGACCCCAGCACGAAGGTGCGCTCGTAGGCGGATTTGAGCCGCAGCTGCGTCTGCTCGTCGAGCTCCGCCCCGACGATGCGCTCGCGCACCTCGGGCGTGCGCAGCGCCGCGATCAGCTCGTCGAATGACAACGAGCGCCGCAGGCGCGCGTACTCGGGGATGACGTCGAACAGGCACAACGTGGTCTGGAACCCGCTCAGCAGCCCGGTCGCCCGGCCCGCCACCTGCGGGTAGACCCGTGAGCCGTTGGCCACCGCCTTGAGCGACTGCGCCATGAGGTCGCGCCACAGGTCGGGCGCCAGGTCGACCTGCAGCAGGGCGAACGTGACAGGACGGTCGATGGCGGCCGACAACCGGCACATCCAGTCGACCTCCTTCTCGGGGGCAACGATGTCCTCACCGGCCGACCCCATCGGCGCCAGCTCGAACACGCCGCGGCCCAACTCGCCCAGCGCGCTGCCGATGCCGAACAACTCGGCCTCGGCCGCGAATGTGCCCGGCACGGGCTCACCGTCGATGGCGCGGTGACCGAGCGTGCGCGAGGTCGAGAACCCCAAGGCGCCGGCCGCGATCGCCTCCTTCACCACATCCCGCATGCGGGCGATCTCGTCGTCGTTGGCCGGCTCGTTCTTGGCGCCCGGCTCGCCCATGACGTAGGCGCGCACGGCGCCGTGGGCGATCTGGGTGCCGACGTCCATCGTCCACCGGCGGCGCGACAACGCATCGAGGTACTCGGGGAAGGTCTCCCATTCCCACTGGATCCCTTCGGCGAGGGCCGTGCCGGGGATGTCCTCCACGCCCTCCATCAGCCCAATGAGCCAGTCGTGCTTGTCGGGCATGGCCGGGGCGAAGCCGACGCCGCAGTTGCCCATGACCACGGTGGTCACGCCGTGCCACGACGACGGTGCCAGCACTTCGTCCCACGTGGCCTGCCCGTCGTAGTGGGTGTGGATGTCCACCCAGCCCGGCGTCACCAGCAGCCCGTCGGCATCGATGACGCGGCCCGCCCCGTGTGCGGTCACTCCGCTGCCTTTGCCGCCTCCGGCGGCCCTGCCCACGGCGGTGATGCGACCACCGTCCACGCCCACGTCGCCGGTGAACTTCTCGGCGCCTGTCCCGTCGACGATCGTCCCGCCCCGGATGACCAGCTCGTGTGCCATTGGAAGAGTCTCCCTTCCGTCTGACGAACTCGCCACACTTGACCGCGTATACGCGGTCAAGTGTGGCGAGTTCGCTGAGGAACTAGCCGAGCGCGCCCGCCTCGCGTAGTTCTTTGATGCGGGTGTCGTCGTAGTTGAGGACGTCGCGCAGGACGGCCTCGGAGTGCTGGCCGACGGTCGGTGCCTTCTCGGGCACGGGTAGGTCGGCGTCGAGGTACTTGAGCGGCGTCGGGAGCTGGTCGCAGCCGAGGCGGTCGCCCGGCAGCCACGGCAAACGATCCTGGAACTGCGGGTCGTCCTGGACCGTCTTCGGCGTGTACGCCGGCCCGATGGCGGTGTTGTGGTCGGTGCCGAACTGCACCCACTCGGCCGTCGTCTTCGTCTTGAAGATGTCGCGCAGCTCACGCTGCATCTCCCGGTTGCCGCGCGCGTGGTCGGCGTATTTCGAGCCCGGCCACCTCTCGAACAGGTCGTCGCGCCCGACGCCGTGGCAGAAGTTCTTCCAGAACTCCTGCTCCGACGCCATGAACAGCACGTGCCCGTCGGACGACTCGTAGAACTGGTAGCGCACGCCGCCCTTCATGCCCGCCGTGCCCGGCTCCCGGCGCTCGTAGTTGTCGGACTTGTTGCCGGTGACCTCGTCCTCGGGCCGCTCGTAGGACTTCCACGTCTCGCTGCGCAGCCAGTCCATGGCGGCGGCGGCGTCGGACTGGGCGATCTCGAGCTGGCAGCCCTGACCCGTCTCGCGCGCCTTGATGATGCCGGCCAGCACGCCGAGTGCCCCGAACAGCGGGCCGGCGTGAATGCCGATCGACGCGTGCTCGGGCATCGACGCGAAGCCCTCTTCGTCCACCTCCGGCTGGACCACGCCCGCCCACGCGTCGTAGGCGATGCCGTGGCTGGGCAGGTTCTGGTACGGCCCGGTCATGCCGTAACCGGAGATGGTGCAGAACACGATGCGGGGGTTGACCTCGCGCATGCGCTCGTAGCTCAGGCCCCGGCGGGCCAGCCCTCCCGGACGCATGGCCTCGATGACGGCGTCGGCGTTGCGCACCAGGTCGAGGTACACCTCGACTGCGTCAGGGTTGCGCAGGTCGAGCACCAAGCTGCGCTTGCCCCGGCTGATGTGGAGGTGCATGAGCGAGACGCCCTCCACGATCGGCCACGTCATCTCGCGGATGTAGTCGCCTGACGGCGCCTCCACCTTGATGATGTCGGCACCGAGGTCGGCCAGGTGCGTCGTGATCGCCCCCGGCCCCAACATCGAGCTCTCGATGATCCGGACCCCCGCCAGCGGCGCACTCTGACTCATGCACCCAACTTAGCTGACGGGTCGTCAGAAACATGGTTCGCTCCCTGACGGTCGCTCACTGTCGGCCTGCTCCTGGCGTCGCGACGGCCGACCGGCGGCCAAACAGTTCGGAGCGCCGGAAGTTGGTGCCGCCGTCGTCAGGAGCGGTCGAGGTGGTCCGCGACAGCCCCGTGGAACGGGGGCCGCTCGCCGCCGCCGTGCACCACGAAGTTGGAGCCGCTCACGTTGGCGGCCAGCGACGACGCCACGAACAGGCACAGGTTGGCCACGTCGTCGGGCTCGGCCATGCGGCCCAACGGGACGGTGGCGGCGGCAGCTTCGATCCCGGCCTCGCTGCCGAAGTGCAGGTGGGCCTGCTCGGTGCGCACCATGCCCGCGCTCAC
>JAFATL010000466.1 GCA_019243975.1 Actinomycetota bacterium
CTGACCCTTGTCGTCGCCACCATCGGCATGGGGCTGCTGCTGGCCGGTCTCGAGTTCAAGATCTGGGGCGCCAGCCCCCGCATCATGCCGACGCCGTTCCACGGTGACGGGCTGACCATCGGCAGCGTCACGTTGCCGCCGGCGCGACTGCTCGCTCTCGGACTCACCGCCGCCGCCGCCGGCGCGTCGGCGTGGTTC
Organism: Actinomycetota bacterium; assembly: GCA_019243975.1. GTDB lineage: Bacteria > Actinomycetota > Acidimicrobiia > Acidimicrobiales > JAFATL01 > JAFATL01. Next base: position 199 of record JAFATL010000466.1, read on the forward strand.
TTCCGCCGCACGACGTTCGGCCTCGCCATCCTCGCGGCCGCCCAAGACGTCGTCGGCGTGCGCCTCACCGGCATTCGCCTGCGTCACCTGTCGGCGTTCACGTGGCTCACGTCGTCGGTGGTCGGGGCGGCGGCCGGCATCATCATCGCGTTGTCGCTGGGTGCGTTCGCACCGACGTTCCTCAACGGCATCATGCTCCTGGGCTTCGCCGCCGCCGTGCTCGGGGGCATGACCAGCCTGCCGGGTGCGCTGGTGGGCGGCATCGTCGTCGGCATCACGCAAGCGGTCGTGTCGCACTACTGGATCTCGGTCGCCGGTCTGGTCGAGACGGTGATGTTCGGCGCCATCGTTGCGGTGCTGTTGCTCCGGCCCCGTGGCCTGCTGGGGCGGTTGGCATGAACGTCGTGAGGCGCGTGCCGGTGTGGTTGGTCGCGACCGTCGTGTGCGCGGCGCTGCCGCCGGTGCTCGGTCGGGCCGGGCTGTGGGGCTTCGACCAGTACCACGCTCTGATCCTCTGCTTCGGGCTCACGTACGCGCTGGCCGCGCTCCCCCTCAACCTGCTCATGGGTTACGCGGGGCAGATCTCGCTCGGGCACGCCGCGTTCCTCGGCCTGGGCGCGTTCGCCAGCGGCATCATCGCGGGCCGGCTCGGGCTCCCGTTCACGCTCGGCCTGCTGGTGTCCGCAGTGGTGGGCGCCCTCGCTGCGCTGGTCATCGGCCTGCCGGCCCTGCGCTTGCGCGGTCTCTACCTCGCGCTCGTCACCCTCGGCTTCGGGCTGGCGATGGCGTCGATGGTGTTCCGCCTGCGCTCGGTCACGGGCGGCTACGCGGGCCAGGCCGTGCCCCGGCCCCAGGCCGGATCGTTCGTGTTCCTGCGCAACGCCGACCTGCTGTCGATCATCGTCGTCGTCTTCGGGTTGGTGTGGGCGCTCGACCGCAACCTGCTGCGCACCAAGGTGGGCCGCGGCTTCCTGGCGTTGCGGGAGGACGAGGAGGTGGCGGCCGCCTTCGGCGTCGACGTGCCGCTGTACAAGCTCTACGCGTTCGGGCTGTACGGGGCCATCTCGTCGATCGCAGGCTCGGTGTTCGGCCACGTCGTCGGCTTCGCCCAGCAGGAGTCGTTCACGTTCGACCTGTCACTGCTGTTCGTCGTGATCGTGCTCATCGGCGGGTTGCGCTCGCGCCCGGGTGTGGCCACCGCCGCGTTTTTCTTCGGCGTCATGCCGCGCTTCTTCACGTTCCTCAAGGGCTGGGAGCTGGTCATCGCCCCCGCCATCGTCATGCTCACCCTCGTCCGCCACCCCGGCGGCCTGGGCCAGACGTTCGCCGAGGTGAAGGCGCTCCGCACGCGCGGCCGCAAGGGTCGCCGCGTGGCCGTCGAAGACGACGAATCCGATACCGCATCGGCGTCACTCGTCCTGCCCCGCCCCGCTTTCCTGCACGAAGTTGCTGATACGGCAACTTCGAGCAGAAAAGCCGAGGGGACGGCGGCGGTGCCGCTGGAAGTGCGGGACGTCAGCGTGCGGTTCGGCGGGCTGGTTGCCGTCGACAACGCGTCGATCACGGTCGAGAGCGGGCGCATCACCGGGTTGATCGGTCCCAACGGTGCGGGCAAGAGCACGCTGTTCAACGCCATCTCCGGGTTCGTACGGCCCACCCAAGGGCGGGTGCTGCTGCACGGTGCCGACATAACCGGGCTGCCGCCCCACCGGCGGGCCGCACTGGGCATCGGCCGCACGTTCCAGCAGATCGGCTTGGTGAAAGACCTCACCGTCACCGAGAACCTGCTGCTGGCCCAGCACCGGCTGGCGGACTACGGCTCGATCACGGCGTTGGCCCACCTGCCCGCCGTCGGCCGCGGCGAACGAGCGCTGCGGGAGCGGGCCGCAGAGACACTGCACGCGTTGCAGTTCGAGCGCTTCGCCCAGTCGGAGCTGCGCGAGCTCTCGCACGGCCAGCAACGCATCGTCGAACTGGCCGCCGCCCTGTTGACGGCGCCCGGCGTGCTGCTGCTCGACGAGCCGTCAGCCGGCATGAGCCCGGCTGCCGCCGAGGCGCTGGCGGAGCGGTTGCTGCAGGTGCGCGACGAGCTGGGCCAGACGATCCTGCTGATCGAGCACCACCTGCCGCTGGTGCTGGCCACGTGCACCACCGTGCACGTGATGGACGCCGGGCGCATGCTCACGTCGGGCCCGCCGACCGAGGTCGTCACCGACCCCTCCGTCGTCGCCGCCTACCTCGGGGAGCGGGTCGCATGACGACGCAGTCGCTGCTGACGGTGCGGGGCCTGGAGACCGGGTTCGGCGCCAACCAGATCCTCCACGGCGTCGACCTCACCCTCGAACCGGGACGGGCGGCCGTGCTGCTCGGCCTCAACGGCGCCGGCAAGTCGGTGACGCTCAAGACCATCTCCGGCTTGCAGCCGGCGTGGGCCGGGTCGGTGGACTTCGGCGGGTGCGAGCTCGTGGGCCTCGATCCCGAGGACCGCATCCGCGCCGGGCTGGGCCACGTGCTGCAGGCCAAGTCGGTGTTCCCCGACCTCAGCGTGGCCGAGAACCTGCGCCTGGGCGGCGCCATCCTCCGCGACAAGCGGCGGTTCGCCGACAACCTGGCCCGGGTGCACGACATCTATCCGCTGCTCGCCGACCGCCGCTCGCAGCTGGCCGGCTCGATGTCCGGCGGCGAGCGGGCCATGCTGGCGGTGGCGCGTGCGCTCATGGCCGATCCCCGGCTGCTGCTCGTCGACGAGCCGTCGGCCGGCCTGTCGCCCAAGATGGTCGAGCAACTCGGCGGCACGCTGCGCAGGGTGCGCGAGGGCGGCACCGGCCTGTTGATGGTCGAGCAGAACGTGGGCTTCGGGCTGGAACTGGCCGACGACGTGTTCGTGCTCGAGAAGGGCCGCGTGGTCTACCGCGACACCGCCGACAACCTCGACCGCCCGCGCGTGGCGTCGCTGCTCGGCATCGGCGACCTGCTCGGTGCCAACGCCAGCAGCGCACCCCGCACCCGCACCGCCCGACGCGCTCCCACGCGCCGTCGAGGCGTGCCCGTCCGTGCCAAGAGAGGGAAGGCCACGGCATGACCGACGCCGCGCGCGACGAGACCGCTACCCCGCTGCTGCCGCCCCGCGCCACCGCCGACGGCACCCACCGGCGCATCCTCGAAGCCGCGCTCGTGCGCTTCGGCGAGCGCGGCTTCCACGGCGTGTCGGTGCGCGAGATCGCCGAGGCCGCCGGCGTGCGGGCCAGCTCCGTCTACGCGCATCTCGAGTCGAAGGAGCAGCTGCTCTTCCAGCTCATGCTGATCGGCCACGAGGAGCACCACGAGATGCTGCGCATGGCATTGCTGGAGGCGGGCAGTGACCCGATCGAGCAACTCACCGAGCTGGCGCGCGCCCACGTGCGCCTGCACGGCACCTATTCGCTGCTGGCGCGCGTGGCCAACCGCGAGATGGCAGCGCTGTCGCCCGAGAGCCGGCTGCGCATTCTCGACGTGCGCCGGGCCAGCGAGCAGCTGTTCACCGACGTGATCGGGCGGGGTCTGCGCATGGGCGTCTTCCACGTCGACGACGAGTGGCTGGGCTTCGCCGCCATCGGCTCGATGGGCCTACGCGTGGCGGAGTGGTGGTCAGACGACCTCGGCTACGACGTCGAGCAAGTCGCCGACACCTACGCCACCTTCGCGGTCAGGTTGTTGACGGGATGAAACCCTAGACAGGCTGGGATTCGCACTCGGGGCCGGAGCCGGCCGGGTGCACCGCGAACTCGATGATGTCGACGGTCGAGCCCTGCTTGGCCGTCGTGCGGGTGAAGGGGAAGCCCTTGATCTGCGAGGGCTGGATGTTCGCCCCCACCGCGCCGTCGGGCGTGAAGGTCTCGCTCGTCCCGTCGGTGAAGTTGAGGCGCAGCGTCAGCTTGTCGACGACCAACGTGCGGTCGGTGCCGTTGGTGACGTCGCCCTCACCCGACGACTTCCACGTGCCGGCGGTGTCGCCCGGCTTCACCGAGTTCGACGCCTGCGCGCTGGCCGTGCCGGTGCCGCACGACCGCGCCGGGGGCCGGGTGGTCGTGGTGGTGGCGGCCTTGACCGTGGTGGCGGTGGCGACGGCGACCGTGGTGGTCGTGTCCGCCGGTGCCGTGGTCGTCGTCGCGGCGGCGGCGGGCGCGGTGGTGGTCGTCTCGTCCGGGGCGGTGATCTGCGAGCCGAGGACGCCCGGCTTCACCGTGGTCGTGACACCCGAGGCGGCGGTGTTCTTCTTGTTGTCGTCCCTGGTGGCGTGGCCGATCTCGAACGCCACGCCCGCCAGCAGCAGCGCGGCGGCGATGACGCCCAGCACCCGAATCGGGTCGAAGACGGCCGAAGTACGACGTTGTGACATGTGTAGAAGCCTCCCCGCCGGTGTTCCCAGCTGTGCCCACCCAGCGTATTCGACCCGCCCGAGGGCGAGTCCTGCCGGGCCGGGGGACGGACTGAGGCTTCGCTACGGCGCCGGGGCCGTTAGTGGCGGTGCCGAATGCCGCTCAGGACCAGGGCGCAGTCCAGGCAGAGGGGAGCCACGTGGGCGCCGGGCCGGAGCACGAAGTCATCGCAGAACGACTCGTGGCACTTGCGGCAGACCGCCTCGGCTGGATGGTTCCCGTGCTTGGCGCACCAAGAGGCCCCCTCCACCACCTCGGGCTGGTCGTGGGTGAGGTCGACGAGGGGCTCGGGCCTCCGCAGGTCGACGACGTCGTCGAGCAACTGCTGTTGCCTGTTGCGCACGCCCCGACCGCGAGGCTTGTCGGCCCGCCACGAGCGCAGGCCCTCCATGACCGCGTGGTCCCACTCGCTGAGGCGGTGCACGGTCGACTCGACGCCGGCCGCCAGGCGGTGGGCACGGTCGGGCTCGTCTTCAGGCTCCTCCGTGATGGTGTTGCGCAGCCGCGTGAGGTCGATCTCGACGTCGGCGTGGGTCTGCTCGAGGAACTCCTCCCCCTGCTCCCGCCACAGCTCCGCAACCCGGGTTGCCATCGACCCCACGGGGGTCACGACCTTCACCGCCTGCTCGCGCTCACTCTCCATGGCCCACGAATAGACCACGGGACGCGTGTCGGCCATGGCCCGTCCGGGCCATTCGCGGCGGACCATTGGTGCGGATCGGGCGAGACGTCGGTCGGTAGCCTGCGGGGATGCCCGAGTCGGTCGACGACCTCCTCGACGCCCTGCGAGCAGCGGGCGGCCGGGTCACCGCCCCCCGGCGGGCGGTGGTGGGCGCGTTGGTCGACGCCAAGGGCCACGTCACCGCCGAGGAGCTGACCGCGCTCGTGCGCGACAAGCATCCCGACGTGGCCGAGTCGACCGTCTACCGCATCCTCGACGAGCTCGAGCGGTTGGAGCTCGTCGTGCACGTGCACCTGGGCCACGGTCCGGCGTCGTACCACCTGGCCCAGACGCCGCACGCCCACCTGGTGTGCACGACGTGCAACCGCGTGGTCGAGATCCCCATCGCCCGGTTCGCCCGCCTCACCCGCCAGCTCGAGACCGACCACGGCTTCGTGCCCGACTACGCGCACTTCGCCATCGTGGGCCGGTGCGAGGCGTGCCGCGAACCGGCGCGCCGGCCGCGCCGCCAGCCCCGTTAAGCGGCGTCGAGCACGGCGGTGCGGCGCAGGCCGTGGCGGCCGGTCGCCGCGAACACCACGGCGAAGAGCAGGAAGCCGACCAACACGATGGTGGCGCCCGACGACACGTCGAGGTGGTAGCTGAGGTACATCCCCACCAGGCCGCACAGGGCACCGATGAGCGACGACAGCCACAACATGCGGGCGAAGCTGTTGGTGAGCATGCGGGCCACCACTGCCGGCACGACCAGCGCGGCGGCGATGAGCGTGACGCCGAGCACCTTCATCGACGCCAGGATGGCGAAGCTCAAGAGCAGCATGAGCATGGCGTCGATGCGCCCCACGTTGACGCCCGACACCTCGGCCACCTCGGGGTCGAACGTGGTGAACAGCAGCGACCGGTACGCGAGCACGACCACGGTGGCGGTGAAGAGGGCGACGAGCACCACCATCACGACGTCACCCCGCGTCACGCCCAGCACGCTGCCGAACACGGTGGCGTCGATGCTCTGCTTCACGCGCGCGTAGTAGCCGAGGAGGGCGACGCCGAAGGCGAAGCTGGCGGTGGTGATGACGCCGATGGCGGCGTCGGAGCCGATGATGCGGCGCTTGGTCACGCGGCTGATGGCGAGACCCGAGGCCAGGCCCCACAGACCGGCGCCGGCGAAGAAGTTGACCGACACCGCCGCGCTGATGGCGGCGCCGCCGAAGATGGCGTGGCTGAGCCCGTGGCCGATGTAGCTCATGCCCCGCAACGTCACGAACACGCCGAGGAGGCCGCACAAACCACCGGCGATCGTGCACACGATCAGGGCGTGGCGCAGGAAGCCGAGCTGGAACGGCTCGAGCAGCGTGTGCATCAGGCCTGCCGGCGCAGCTCGCGGATGTCGGCACCGCGGCCGGCGGCGGCCGCCCGCATGGCGTCGGGGCTGTCGACGACCAGCGGCATGCCCGCGTGCTCGAGCACCTCCATGGGCGCGCCGTAGACCTCTTCCAACACGGCCGAGGTCAGCACTTCACGCGGCGTTCCCTCGGCCGCCACCCGCACGTTGAGGCAGAGGAGCCGGGGCAGGTGGGCGGCCATCCCGTTGAGGTCGTGGGTGCTGAGGACGATGGCCAGGCCCTCGTCGTGCAGCTCGCCCAGCAGGTGGAGCACCTCGTGGCGCGTGCGCACGTCGACGCCCGACGTGGGCTCGTCGAGGAACAGCACGTCGGGGCGGCCCAGCAGGGCGCGGGCGATGAACACGCGCTGCTGCTGCCCGCCCGACAGATCGCGGATGTGCCGGTGGCCGAGGTCGCCGATCCCGAGGTGCTCGAGCATCGCCTCCACCTCACGGCGCTCGGCTTTCGTGGGGCCGGGCCAGCGCCGGCTCTTACGCCGCGCCATCAACACGACTTCGTTCACCGTCACCGGGAAGTGCCAGTTGACCGTCTCCACCTGCGGGACGTAGCCGACGCGCAGGCCGGGCCGGCGCTCGACGATGCCGAGCGTCGGGGCCAGGCCGCCGAGCAGCACGCGCAGCAGCGTGGTCTTGCCCGAGCCGGACGGGCCCACGATGCCGAGCAGGTCGCCGGCGCCCACCTCGGCGTTGACACCGGCCAGCACCGCCCGCTCGCCGAACGAGTGCGACACGTCGACAGCGCGCACGAGCACCTTGTCGCCCAGACCGGTCACTGTGGATACACCGCCCGGTCGGGGGTGACGTCGGCGGCGTCGAACGTCCGCAGCGCGTCGGCGTTGCCGCCCAGGCTGGAGATCATCGTCACGTAGTCGGCCTTCATCAGGCCCAGGTAGGAGTGGTCGTGATCGCCGGGGCGGCCGGGCAGATCGTCGTCACGCAACGTGTCTACGTAGCGGACGCCCGCTTCGGTGCCGATTTGGGCGAGAACTTTGCTCGGGAACACCTCGGAGCCGAAGATCGCCGGCACCTTCTCCGCCTTCACCTGGGCGATGAGGCGGGCCACCTCCTTGGGGGTGGGGTCCTCGAAGCTCGACACCTGAATGGCACCGATGACCGTCCAGCCGTAGTGGGCCGCGAAGTAGGCGTAAGCGTCGTGGTACGTCAACAGCTTGCGGTGGGCGGGCGCCACGGTCGCCGACGCCGTCTCGAACCGCTGGTCGAGGTCGTCGATGCGCGCCTTTACGGCTTGCGCGTTGGCGCGGTACGACGCCGCGTTGGCGGGGTCGGCCTTGGCGAGGACACCACCCGCGATGACCGCGTAGCAGGCGGCCATGGGCGGGTTGGTCCACAGGTGGGGGTTGGGCTTGCCGCCCGCCCGCGGGAAGGAGAAGTCGTAGATCTGCTGCGCGGGCGTGATGGTGTGATCGCCCAGGTCGACTACTTGTCCATCCTTGGGGACGTTGCGGGCGGCGAGGGTCTTGGTGGGGTCCTCCAGGTGCAGGCCGTTGACAAACACCACGTCGGCCTTCGAGAACGTCTCGGCCACGCTGGGCTTGGGCTCGAAGGTGTGGCTGTCGGTGCCCTCGGGGATGACGCCGCGCACGTCGGCCTTGTCGCCGGCCACCTCGGCCACGATCGACGTGATGGGCGCGACGGTCGTGGCCACTTGCAGCCGTCCCCCCGTACGCGGCCCCGACCGCGTTGCACCCACACTGGTCGCGTCGGCCGGGCAGACGTAGTTCTTGAGGGCAGCCGGGACGTTGTAGCTGCCGGACGCCGCCGCACCGGTGCTGCGCCCGCAACCCGCGGCAAAGCCCGCCAACACTGCCGCCGCCACCAGCAGGGCGAGCCTCACGCCCATCGTGGCCATACCTGGACTCTACTGCGACCTGGAAGCGAAAAGCGACGGGTTAGTTGACGCGCTGGGCCAGCCCTTCGGGCGCAGTGATGCGGCCCGGATGAGCGATGGCGGCGA
>JAFATL010000082.1 GCA_019243975.1 Actinomycetota bacterium
GAGCACCTCCATCAGCCATGCCTTGACCTTGGGGTAGTCGCCGGCGATGCCGCCCGCGGTGGTGTAGTCGAGGCGCGCGTCGGGTGTGAAGACGGTGTCGAGCAGGTCCCAATCCTTGGTGTCGATGGCCAGCGCATAGCGAGTCAACAGATCGTCGAGCTCGAGCCGATCAGCGAGGTACCGGGGGTCGCTCACCGGGTCAACGTACCGTAGGGTCGGGCCGTGGACGCCTTCTCGCACTTCGGCATCTGCGTCTCCGACCTCGACCGGTCGCTGCGGTTCTACTGCGACGGGCTCGGGTTCGAGCAGACGCAGAGCCACAGCGTCGGCGCCGAGTTCGGGCCGCTCATGGAGGTCGACGAGCCGAAACTGGAGTCGCGCTTCATCAGCCGCGACGGCATCAACATCGAGCTGCTGTGGTTCGCCACGCCCGGCCACACGGGCGACGGCCAGCGGAGACCCATGAATCAGCTCGGCCTCACCCATCTGTCATTCCGCGTCGACGACGTCGAAGGCACTGCCGCCCGCCTGGTCGAGTTGGGCGGCGCCGTCGTCGAGGGCACCCGCACGACGTTCACCCCGACGCTCGACTTCGTCTACTGCACCGACCCCGACGGCGTCCGCGTCGAGCTCATGAAGCTCGGCTGACGTCCAAGTGCCGATCGAGGGTCGGAAAACGACCCTCGATCGGCACTTGGGCGCTTAGCGAATCAACCGGAAGTAGGTGCGGAGCTCGTCGACGTAGGTCTCGGGGACCTCGAAGGCGGCGAAGTGGCCGCCCTTGTCGAGCTCGTTCCAGTAGCGGATGTCGGTGAACAGCTTCTCGGCCCACCGGCGCGACGGCCGGAAGATCTCCTTGGGGAATATCGAGCAGCCGGTCGGCACGGTGACCTGGTCCATGCGGTTGCGGCGGAAGCTTTCCCAGTACAGCCGGCCCGACGACGCCGCTGAGGCGGTGAGCCAGTACAGCATCACGTTGTCGAGCAGCTCGTCGCGGGTGAGGACGTTCTCGGGATGGCCGTCGCAGTCCATCCACGACCAGAACTTCTCCACGATCCACGCCGCCTGGCCGGCGGGGGAGTCGACCAGCCCGTAGCCGACGGTCTGGGGACGCGTCGACTGCTGCTTCGAGTAGCCCGAGTCCCAGTCGTTGTAGTGCTGCATCCCCGCCAATGCGGCCTGCTCCTTCTCGGTGAACTCGCCGAGCGACGGATCGGGAATGGCGATCGGCATGTTGAGGTGGATGCCGGCCGCGTGCTCGGTGTCCTGGCGGCCGATCTCGGTCGTCACCGCCGCACCCCAGTCGCCCCCTTGAGCGCCGTAGCGCGAGTACCCGAGCCGGGCCATCAGCTGGGCCCACGCCGCCCCGATGTGGTCGGTGCCCCACCCTGTGACGGTCGGCTTGTCGCTGAAGCCGTATCCGGGCAGCGACGGGCACACCACGTGGAAGGCGTCGGCCGCGTCGCCGCCAAAGGCGGTCGGGTTGGTCAGGGGTTCGATGACCTTGTGGAACTCGACGATCGACCCCGGCCAGCCATGGGTGATGACGATCGGGAAGGCGTCGTCGTGCGGCGAACGCACGTGGATGAAGTGGATGCCGAGATCGTCGATGGTCGTGCGGAACTGCGGGAACTTGTTGAGGCGCGCCTCCGTCGCCCGCCAGTCGTACTTGTTGGCCCAGTACTCGCACAGCTCCTGCGTGTAGGCGAGCGGGATGCCCTGCGACCAGTCGTCGACAGTCTCCCGTTCCGGCCACCGGGTGCGGGCCAGCCGCTGCCGGAGGTCGTCGAGGTCGCCCTGCGGGATCTCGATGCGGAACGGCGTCACGTCCTCGGCCACGGTTCTCCGATCAAGTCATCAGCCCGGCGGCCAGCGTGGCCCCCAGGTCCCAGCACCGGTCGAGGTCGTCCCGTGTCGGCGCGCCCACGACCGTGACGGGATCGTAGGCGCGGCGCCACTGCAGGCCCGTGGTGATCGCGTCGACGGCGCGCTCGGCGCCGACGGTGTCGTTGTTGCCGTGCACGTAGAGCCCGTACGGCCGCGCCTTCGTCGCCTCCAGGCACGGGTAGTAGATGGTGTCGAAGAAGTGCTTGAGGGCGCCGGAGATGTAGCCCAGGTTGGCCGGCGTACCGAGCAGGTAACCGTTCGCTTCGAGCACGTCGACGGCCGTGGCGACGAGCGCGGGTCGGGCCACCACGTCGACGCCCTCGATCTCCTTGTTGGTCGCCCCCTCCATCACCGCGTCGAACAACGAGTGCAGTGCCGGTGACGCCGTGTGGTGGACGACGAGCAGTGTGGGCACCGGTTACTCGGACCGCTCGTAGCGCCAGCCCGACTCGACCATCCACAGGCGGTGGCGCGCCCCCGGCGCGTCGGCATCGCCCGAGTCGTAGCCGGCGTCTCCGTGGTAGAGGGCGACCAACCCGTCCGCCGACCGGCCGATGTGGGTGGCGAAGTATTCGGGGTCACGCTGCGACAGCGCGAGCGCAGCGTCGGCGTAGGACGGGAAGCCGCGCAGGCCGTGAAGCGTGACCCACGTGGGCGGCGAGAGCTCGATCTCACCCGCGTCGCGTCGATCCAACGCGTCAGCGGGCGTCGACCACACGTGGTCGTGGATCTCGCCGCCGTCGATGACGACCACGGCCGCGGGTGCGGGCGCAAGGAAGAACCACGTCGAGAACCGCTTCGGTGTCTGGGGCGGCGGCGTCCAGTGCGAGAACCACACCAGGCCGTCGGGGTCGAGCACGAGCCCGGCTTCCTCGGCCGCCTCGCGAATCGCAGCCCGGCGCGCCGCCAGTACGACATCCTCGGGACGGTCGGGGTCGTAGTCGGCCGGGTCGATGCGCCCGCCCGGGAACACCCACATGCCGCC
>JAFATL010000088.1 GCA_019243975.1 Actinomycetota bacterium
TTCATCGTCGGCGGCTTCAACGCCTACCCGGCGGAGATCGAGAACCTCATGCTCGCCAACGACAAGATCGCCCAGGTCGCGGTGGTCGGCGTGCCCGACGAACGCCTCGGCGAGGTCGGCATGGCGTACGTGATCCTGCGGGCGGGCGAGTCGGCCACCGCCGACGAGATCGTGGCGTGGTGCCGCGAGCACATGGCCAACTTCAAGGCGCCCCGGTACGTGGAGATCGTGGATGCGCTGCCGCTGAACGCGAGCGGCAAGGTCCTCAAGTTCGAACTGCGTAATCAAGCACGCGAGCTCTTAGCGAGCCATGAGTAAGGAGCTGCTGTCGCGATGAAGGGCGTCCTCTACACCGGCAAGATCGAGGTCATCGACGACCTCGAGGTGCGCGACCCGGGCCTGGGCGAGGTGACGGTGCGCATCGGCGCCGCCGGCCTGTGCCACAGCGACCTCAGCGTGGTCAACGGCACCATCCCGTTCCCGACGCCGGTCGTACTCGGCCATGAGGGCGCGGGCATCGTCGAAGAGGTCGGCCCCGGCGTCACCACGCTGAAGGAAGGCGACCGCGTCGTGCTGACGACGCTCGGGAACTGCGGCCGCTGCTCGGCGTGCGAGCAGGGCAAGCCCACGCAATGCCCGGAGACGTTCGGCAAGCTGCCGCAGCCGTTCACCCTCAAGGGCGATCCCGTGTACCAGTTCGCCAACACGTCGGTGTTCGCCGAGCGCACGGTCGTGAAGGAGGCGCAGGCGATCAAGGTCGACGAGCGGGTGCCGCTGGAGGCCGCTGCCCTCATCGGCTGCGGCGTCCTCACGGGCGCCGGTGCCGTGTTCAACCGGGCCAAGGTCGAGCGCGGCAGCAGTGTCGCCGTGTGGGGCATCGGCGGCATCGGCCTCAACGTCATCCAGGCAGCGCGCATCGCCGGGGCCACGCGCATCATCGCCGTCGACACCAACCCGGCCAAAGAGGCATCGGCCCGGCAGTTCGGCGCCACCGAGTTCTCCGACGGCAGCGAGAAGCTGCAGGGGCTCGACTACACGTTCGAGTGCGTCGGGCACCCGGCGGTGATCCGCACCGCCATCGACGCGTTGGGTTGGGGCGGCACCTGCGTGATCCTCGGCGTGCCCAAGCTCGGCACCGAGGCCGCCTTCGACGTCTCGAGCATGTACATCAACAAGTCGATCATGGGCTGCCGCTACGGCACATCGCAGCCTCGCCACGACGTGCCGATGCTCGTCGACTACTACCTGTCCGGCCAGCTGCTGCTCGACGAGTTGGTGACGCGCACGTACCCGCTGGACGAGATCGAGCGCGCCGTGCACGACCTCGAAGCGGGCGAGTTGAACCGCGGCGTGTTCCAGTTGTGACTCGCGCATGACCGACTTTGCGGCGCTGTCGAAGCAGGTGAGCAACTGGGGCCGGTGGGGCTCCGACGACGAGCTGGGCACGCTCAACCTCATCGACGCGGCAGCCGTGCGGCGCGGCATCGAGGCGGTGGTCGACGGCCGGTCGCTCTCGCTCGCGATGCCACTCAACGACCAGGGCCCGCAGATGGGGTTCATCCCCGGGCGCATCAACCCGCTGCGGACGATGATCGCGTTGAACCAGCCTTTCAGCGACGACGTGGTCGTGATGGGCCTGCAGGCTGGCACCCACTGGGACGCGCTGGCCCACGTCGGCCACGACGGCACGCTCTACAACGGCCATCCCGCGTCGTCGATCACCGTGGCCGGCGCAGCCAAGTGCGGCATCGACAAGGTGTCGACGATCGTCTCCCGCGGCGTGCTGTTCGACGTACCGCGCGCCCTAGGCGTGGACGCGCTGGAGCCCGGCTACGCCATCAAGGCAGCCGACTTCGACACGTGCGCCTCACGGTGGGGCATCACCGTCGAGCCGGGCGATGTCGTGCTCGTGCGCACCGGCCAGATCCAGAAGTTCCACGCCGGCGACAAGTTCGCCTACGCCTACCCGTCGGCCGGGCTGTCGCTGTCGACCGCCGAGTGGCTGCACGCTCACGACGTGGCCGCAGTGGCGACCGACAACCTCACGTGCGAGGTGTACCCGAGCGAGATCGACGACCCGTACCTGCCGGTGCACCTGTTGCACCTCGTCTACATGGGCCTGACGCAGGGCCAGAACTTCGACCTCGAGGCCCTGGCCGCCGACTGCGCGGCCGACGACCGCTACACGTTCCTGTTGGACGCCTCGCCCCAGCCGTTCACCGGCGGGCTGGGCTCCCCCGTCAACCCGGTGGTGACCAAATGATCGACGAACGCAGGCTGTGGCCCCTCATCGAGGCGCGCGCAGCCGAGACTCCAGACGCGCCCTTGATCGTCACCGACGAGAGCGGCCGGTCCATCACGTTCGCTGACTACCGCGATGCGTGCCTGCGCGCCGCGGCCGGGCTGGCGGGCCTCGGGATCGGCGAGGGCACCCACGTGTCGTGGCAGCTGCCGACGTGGATCGAGTCGATGGTTCTCGTCGGCGCGCTGTCGCGCCTCGGTGCCATCCAGAACCCGATCATCCCGATCTACCGGGCGCGCGAGGTCGGCTTCGCGGTGAAGCAGACGGGTGCCGCCCTGCTGATCGTTCCGTCGGTGTGGCGCGGGTTCGACTACGAGGCGATGGCGCGCGACGTGGCCGGAGGCGCCGACGTGCTGGTCGCCGATCGCGAGCTGCCGGAAGGCGACCCGTCGACGTTGGGCCCGTATCCCGACACCGGGCCGGACACGGTGCGGTGGATCTTCTACACGTCGGGCACGACTGCGGATCCGAAGGGGGCGCGGCATACCGACGGTACCGTGAGCGCGGCGGCCGTTGCCATGGCGGAGCGGCTCGAGTTCGGGCCCGAGGACCTGAGCGCCATGGTGTTCCCCTACACCCACATCGGCGGGATCATCCTGCATGTGGCCGCGCTGATGACGGCGTGCCGCAACGTGATCGTGGAGGCGTTCGACCCCGTCGAGACCACGCAGCTGCTCCACGACGCGGGCGTCACGCTGGCGGGCTCGGGCACGATCTTCCACCAGGCCTACCTGGCCGAGGCGCGCAAGCGGGCGCCGGAGAAGTTGTTTCCGAAGGTACGGGCGTTTCCCGGCGGCGCCGCGCCCAAGCCGCCGCAGCTGCACGCCGACCTCAAGGCCGAGATCGGCGGCGTCGGCATCGTGTCGGGCTACGGGCTGACCGAGGTGCCGATCCTGTCGATGGCCGGCGTGCACGACCCCGACGACAAGCTGGCCAACACCGAGGGCCGCGTCACGCCCGGTGTCGACCTCAAGCTGGTCGACGGCGAGATCCGGGTGAAGGCACCCCAGGCGTGCAAGGGCTACCTCGACGAATCGCTCAACGCAGAGGCGTTCGACGAGGACGGCTACTTCCGCACTGGCGACATCGGCGTCCTCGACGACGGCTTCGTGATCATCACTGGCCGCCTCAAGGACATCATCATCCGCAAGGGCGAGAACATCTCGGCCAAGGAAGTGGAAGACCTGCTGCACACCCACCCGAAGGTGGCCGAGGCGGCGGTCATCGGCCTGAAGGACGACACGCTGGGGGAGCGGTGCTGCGCGATCGTTGCATCGCGCGACAAGGCCGATCCGCTGACGATGCAGGAGATGGTGAACTTCCTGAAGGAGAAGGGCCTGCGCAACCAGGCCATCCCCGAACAACTGGAGCCGGTCGACGCGCTGCCGCGGAACCCCACCGGCAAGGTACTCAAGCACCACCTGCAGGAGCAGTACGCGAAGTAAGCGGCGCTACGACACGACCCGAGGCGAAAGGACCGAGCAATGGGACGGCTGGACGGCAAGGTTGCACTGATCACCGGCGGGGCGCGCGGCCAGGGCGCGTCCGAGGCGCGTCTGTTCGCGTCCGAGGGAGCCAAGGTCATGATCGGCGACGTCCTCGACGCCGACGGTGAGGTCACGGCCAAGGACATCGGCGACGCGGCTGCCTACATGCATCACGACGTCACGAACGAGTCCGACTGGGAGGCGATCGTCGCCGCGACGATCGACAAGTTCGGCAAGCTCGACGTGTTGGTGAACAACGCGGGCGTGTTCCTCGTGCTCCCGATGGCGATGACCGACCGCGCTGCCTACGAGCGGGTGATCCAGATCAACCAGGTCGGCACGTTCCTCGGCATGAAGGCGGTCACCGCCCCGATGGTCAGTGCCAACTCGGGATCGATCATCAACATCTCATCGGTCGCCGGCCTCCAGGGATCGCCGGGCAGCATCGCCTACACGGCGTCGAAGTTCGCGGTGCGAGGCATGACGAAGGTGGCGGCCATGGAGCTGGCGCCCTTCGGCGTGCGGGTGAACTCGATCCACCCCGGCATCGTCGACACACCCATGCTGAGCGAGCTCACCCAATACGGCCCGGG
>JAFATL010000113.1 GCA_019243975.1 Actinomycetota bacterium
CCTGGGCGACCTTCTCGGGACCGACGCCGTTCTTGTCTTGCATGTCGATGCCTTTGCGGATGCCGGCGATGTGATCGGCGTAAAGACGCTTGCCTTCGTCGGGCAGATCACGGTCGAGACGGTCGGCGGTGTCACGACCCTTGTCCCAGATGGCGGTCTTGATGGCGCCCGGCTCGACGACCGACACGTGGATCTTCCACGGGTGCAGGTCGTGGCGCAGCGATTCGCCGATGGCCTCGATGGCGAACTTCGACGCGCAGTACGGCGCCATCATCATGGTGGCGACCTTGCCGCTGATGGAGCCGATGAACACGATGCGCCCGGTGGCGGCGCGGATGAGCGGGAGCACCGCCCGCGTCACCGCTACCTGGCCGATCACGTTCACATCGAGCTGCTCGCGCCACTCGTCGATCGACAGGTACTCGAGCGGCCCGCCCCGTGCGATACCCGCGTTGTTGACGAGACCGTCGAGGCGGCCCGCTTCCTCGGTGATCTGCTTGGTCACGGCGTCGATCTGGGCCTGGTCCGTCACGTCGAGGATCACCGGAGTGAGGCGATTCGACGCGTTCGCCCGCAGCTTCTCGCCGTCGGCGTCGCGGCGGACCCCCGCGTACACGCGGTGGCCGGCCCGATCGAGGTGCAGCGCACACGCCTCGCCGATGCCGGTCGAGGCGCCGGTCACGAGGATCGTCTTCATCGCCCCAGCCTCGCACGACTTGCATCGGCGAGACCGAGGGCTTCGGCCACCCGCGTCAGCACGTCGAGGTGGGCGTCGACGGCGCCGAGGCCCGCGTTCATGGTGTTGATCGACACGTGGGTGGCGCCCGCCTTCTCCCAGCGGCCCGCATGGTCGAGGACCTTGTCGATCCCATCAGCCGTCCAGCTCACGCGACCCTCCAGGCCGATCGTGGACGGGTCGCGACCCGCGTCGACGGCGGCCTGGTCCACGATCGCTCGCGCCTCGTCGAGGTGGTGGTTGGGCGGCACCTGCGGGAACCAGCCGTCGGCCAGGCGGCCGACGCGCCGGTAGGCGGGCGCCGACGCGGCGCCGATCCAGACCGGGATCGGGCGCTGCACCGGGAGCGGCGCGATGCCTGCGCCCTTGATGTGGTCGAACTCGCCGTCGAACGTGACGCTGGGCTCGGTCCACAGGGCGCGCATGAGCGCGATCTGCTCGTCGAGGCGCCGGCCCCGCGTGGTGAAGTCCTGACCGAGCGCCTCGTACTCGACGCGGTTCCACCCCAGCCCGACGCCGTAACGGAAGCGGCCGTTGGTGAGGAGGTCGACCTCGGCCGCCTGCTTGGCCGCCAGAGCTGTCTGGCGCTGGGGGAGGATGATGATCCCCGTCACCAGCTCGAGCGAGATGATGCCGGCGAGGTAGCCGAACAGCACGAACGGCTCGTGGAATGTCGAGTCGATGTTGTACGGCCCGTTCCAGCCCTCGTACACGGCCGGGTCGGCGCCCACCACGTGGTCGTACGCCAGCACGTGCGTGTAGCCGAGCTGCTCCACCCGCTCGGCGTAGGCCCGCACCGCGCCCACGTCGCCGCCGATCTCGGTCTGCGGGAACACCACGCCGATCCTCATCCCGCAGGTCTACCCGGCGTCAGACCGCTTCGCTCTGCCGCACGTAGGTGATGCCGCGCTCGACGAACTCGAAGCCGGCCTTCAGGTACGCGCCGTCTCGTACCGGGTACTCGCCGGGCGTCAATGTGTTGATGAACAGCTGGTGTCCGCCGCGCGCCTCGACGCGCTTGGCGGCCTCCAGGCACAGCGCGCCAGCCACGCCGCGGCGACGGTGATCCGGGGCCACGCCCATCGGCTCGATCTCGCCAACGCCGGTGCGGGGGTCGAACCACACGATGCAGCACCCGGCGAACGACCCGTCGTGAGCAACAGCGACCAGGTCGAGGTCCTGGTCGTACAGCCAGGTCGCCCGCACATCGTCGTAAGCGTCGAGCGTGAACGAGCTCTCGGCGTCGGGATCGACCGTCTCGGGGTCGGCCCACGGCATCGACGCCGGTCGCCACGCGTCGCGGTGCACCCGCACGCGCGCGTCGGTCTCATCCTGGTCTACGGCCCGCACGACGTACCCAGGCGCAAACCCCGGCGAACTGACACCAGAAACGCGACCTATAGGTCGCGTTTCTGGTGACAGTTCGGTACCGATCAGTCCGGCGGGGCGGAACATGCTGGCCACCCGCAGGTCGGGTCGAGGCGTGAAGCCGGCGTCGACCAGCGAGCGGCCGAGGGTGACGTCGCCGTCGTAGACGTCGATCCGGAGGTCGGAGAACCTCCGGCCGTCGGTGATCCAGTCGACGAGCACGTCCGCCACATCCCTACGCGTGGGATCCACCTGGGCGAGCAACTCGTCGGGGCCGTGGCCGCCGCGCCCCGCCCAACCGACAGCGACACCGTCATCGGTCGCCAGCACGACCTCGCCCGCCAGCTGGCCGCGGGCCAGCGCCCAGCCCAGGCCGCCCGGGTGCCACCCGGTGGGCCACAGCCGGCTCGCCAGCTCCTGCAACTGACGGATGGACGAGGACGTGACGACCGGCGCCAGGCGCACGGGGTCCATCTTCGCCAGTCCGGGAGGTGGGTGAGAGATTTCGCGCTCTGCGTTGTAATCAGGGGCGGGGGAGTGCGTATGAGTGGCGGTCCTGCCCCGTTCGGTCCCGCCGCCGACCGGGGCGGGGCCACTCGCGCCCGCGAACGCAATACTTGGGGCATGCCTCGGATCGAGTTCCCTGAGCGCGGCATGGGCGAGCACGTCGATTGGGCCCTGCTGCGGACCGAGATGGCTGTGGGGATGGGCGCCTTCTCCGACGCCGTCTACTCCAACACCAAGCTGGCCCTGCGCGAGCGCGAAGCGGCCCGGTGGACGATCGCCCTCATCAACGACTGCGTCGTCTGCCAGGACACTCGCGCCAAGGAAGCGGTCGCGGGCAACGTCGACGAGGGCTTCTACGCCGAGGTGGCCAACTGGCGCGACAGCGACGCCCTCACCGAGCGGGAGAAGCTGGCCGCCGAGTTCGCGCAGCGCTTCGCCCTCGACCACTTGGCCATGGACGACGCCTTCTGGTCGCGCCTGCGCGCCGCGTACGCCGACGACGAGATCGCCGACCTCACCATGTGCTGCGGCATGTTCCTCGGCCTGGGCCGGGTGCTGGCGGTCATCGGCGTGCGGGCGCCCGACGAGCGCATCCTGGTCTGACTCTCTAGGGCGACGAGGCGGGCGGCGACGGTGAACTCGTCGGCGTCGTCGCGGGCGGCGTCGTCACGACGACCTCGGTCGTCGACGGCGCTTCGGTCAGCGGCGGGGAGGTGGCGGGCGGCGACGTGACCGCGGGCGCCTGCGTCGTGGCGGTGCGTTCCGTGGTGACCGTGGACTTGTCGATCGTCGTGGATGACGACGACGTCGAGGTGGCCGGGGCCGGCGTCGACTTGTTGTTGTTCCCAGAGCCACGGGCGATGAGCACGATGATCAGGACGACCACCAGGCCGACGATCAGGGTGGTCATCACGCGGGCCCAGCGGGGCCAGCCCCGGAACGCCCACGAGCCGGGCGGCACGACCGGTGGCGGGCCCGGGGGCGGCGCCGGCAGGGCGCTGGGGGGCGGCGGGACGTCCGGCATGACGCGGGTCGGCTCCTCGACGGGCTCGTCGAGGGGGGCGATCGGGAGTGTGGGGTCCTCGTCTTCGTCGGTCATGGTGGTGCCAGCCTGGCAGCCAGTCCCTACCCAGGCCGAATGACCGATGATGCCCACCTTGGGCTGCTCGCGGTAAATGAGCGGAATTCTGAGGGTAGGCTGGGGACCGCCGTGCTGGGGCGGCATGCGTGCGACGTTGGGGGTACGCGAGTGGGGAACCTGTTGCGGCGGTTGGAAGCCAATCGGGCCATGACCTTCATCTGGCTGGCCGCGGCCACCATGGTGCTGCTGGTCATCGCCATCGTCGGCGCGCTGGTCGTGAAGAAGGACCACAAGACCAACTCGACGGTGGCGGCCGGGAGCACGCAGAGCACCGACACGACGGTCGCCGGAGCCATACCGGGCGACACGAGCACGTCGGTCGCCGGTGGCACCGCCACCACCGCGGGGACCACCGGTGGCACGACCAAGGCGACGTCGAAGGGTGGCGGCAGCACCGCGACCCCCGGCCACGAGACCGTGGTGACGCTGCCCTCCCAACAGGGCGCGACGCGTGTCGGCGTGAGCAACAGCACGATCAAGTGGGGCCTGCACGCGCCCAAGACGCTGCAGGGCGTGCCGTGGGGCCTCGCCGACGACGCCCTCAAGGGCGTGCGCATCTATCTCAACACCGTCAACCAGCAGAAGGTCAACGGGCGCACCGTTACCGAGTACTTCGCCGACGACAAGTACGACACCAACGGCGGAGCGGCCGCCGGCGACACGCTGATCACCGACGACAAGGTGTTCTTCGCCGAGGGCACGCTCGGCGTGGACCAGATCGCCCAGGTCGCCAAGCGCGCCCGCGCGTCACAGCCGACCCCCACGCCCTACATCGCGGGCGGCGGGTCGGAGGCGAAGTTCAAGGACATCGGCATGTACCAGGACGGCGGCAGCTACGACACCCACCTCATCGCGCTCGTGCACTTCCTCGACCAGGAGGTGGCGAAGCCGCCGTGCCCGACGCCGCTCGACGGCCACTGCCCGCTCGACCACTCGCCCTACAGCAAGACCAACGGCAAGACCAAGATCGGCATCAGCGCCCTCAACTCCGAGTACATCGTGCCTGCGGTTGACGCCACCAAGGCCGCCATCGCCCAGTCGCAGCACCTCGTGTTGGGCGACGTCGTCACCGTCGAAAAGCCCGAGGGCGGCGCCCAGACCACCTACACGAACCAGGTGCTCAAGCTGTCGAACGACGACATCGTCATCCCCGCCCAGGACCCACTGAGCACGTCGGGTGAGGTGCGCGAGTGCAAGGCCCAGGCGGCCACGTGTCACTTCAAGTGGGCGTTCTCCGACTTTGCCCACGATGGCGACGTCGACCTGGCCCTGATGGCCGGGTCGTGGACCGGGTACCGCGGCCTGTCAGGCGGCTGCTACTACCTCGAGTGGAACAACGCGGCGCGGGCGCCCAAGTGCGCCAAGCTCACGACCGCTCACGACATGTGGGTGCACGGCACCGATCCCGCCGTCGACAACGGTGGCGGCGACAAGGGTGACGGCAGCCAGCAAAGCGAAAGCACATGGCGCAGCAATGGCCAGGCCGGGATTGCCGGCTACCAGGTCGTGCACATCTGGCTCAAGGCGCTGAAGGACGCCGGCACCGATCTCACGCGCGAGAAGTTCATCGCCGCGCTCAACGCCTACAGCAACTACGACGATCTCATCTCGACACCGATCACCTTCGCCGGCTCGCCCAACCGGGCCCACGGCGTCAACGGGTTCGCGGTCTACCAGGCCAACGCGCCCGACTCGAGCAAACCCAAGGGCGTCGGCTACTCCCAGCTGTCGGACGGGCTGGTCGGCAACTTCTAAATCGTGGCCGCCGGGGGCGAGGCACCCAAACCGAAGCGAGTTGCACCCCGCCGGCAGCGGGGTGAGCCGCTGCGCGCCAAAGGCCGGCGGCCGACCAAACGGGCGGCGGCCGGGGCGCTTCGTACGCTGCCCACGAAGGACAAGCGCACCGACGCACCCGTGGTGCTGTCGTGCATGGGCGTCAGCGTGCGGTTCGGCGGCCTGGCCGCGTTGGCCGACGTCGACCTGCTGGTACGCGAAGGCGAGATCGTGGGGCTCATCGGTCCCAACGGGGCCGGCAAGACGACGTTGATGGAATGCATCTCGGGCTTCCAGAACGTCGTGGGTGGCTCGATCACGTGCCGCAACCAAGACGTGTTGCCCTTGCTCCCCGGCCAGCGCGCCGACCTCGGCATCGGCCGCACGCTGCAGAACGTGAAGTTGTTCCCCTACCTCACGGTCACCGACAACGTCCGCGTCGCGCTGCACCGCCACATGCATCACGGGGTGCTGCAGGACGCGTTCCGCCTGCCGCCGGCGATCAAGGAGGAGAAGGCGATACTCGCCGAGGCCCGCCAGCTGGTCGAGCTCATCGGCATGCAGGCGTTCGCCGAGAAGTTCGCGGCCGAGCTGTCCTACGGCACCCTGCGGCTGCTCGAGCTGGCGTGCATGCTCGCCCTCAAGCCCAACCTGCTGCTGCTCGACGAGCCCGCCTCCGGCATCAGCCAGAAGGAGACCGAGGCGCTCGGTCCGCTCCTGCTGCGCATCCGCGAGCAGACGGGCGCCACCATCTTGATGATCGAGCACGACATGCCGCTGATCATGAGCCTCAGCGACTGGGTGTACGTGCTCGACGCCGGCCAGAACCTGGCCGAGGGCACGACCGACGTGGTGCAGGCCAACCCGGCGGTGATCGAGGCCTACCTCGGCACACCTGCCGAGCAGCGCAAGGTCGCGGCCACGGCCAAGAAGCGCGGCCGGGAGGACACCAAGCGGCCGCTGCTGCTCGAGGTCGAGGGCCTCGACGTGTTCTACGACACGGTGCAGGTGCTCTACGGCGTCGACCTGCACGTGCGCAAGGGCGAGCGCATCGCCTTGCTGGGCACGAACGGCGCCGGCAAGTCGACCGTTCTCAAAGCGGCGTCCGGCCTCGTGCCGGCGCGCGCCGGCACCATCCGCTGGAAGGGCGAAGACGTGGCGTCGATGCAGGCCGAGGCGATCGTGCGCAAAGGCCTGGGCCACGTGCCCGGTGGGCGCGGTCTGTTCCCCACGCTCTCAGTCGCCGAGAACCTCCGCATGGGCGGCTACATCTACAGCTCGCCCAAAGAGGTGCAGGAGGGCATCGAGCGCGTCGTCAACTACTTCCCCTGGATCACCGAGCGGCTGAGCCAGCCCGCCGGCACGCTGTCGGGCGGCGAGCTCCAGCAGTTGGCGACCGCCCGCGCGCTCGTCGCCCAACCCGAGCTGCTGATGATCGACGAGCTGTCGCTCGGTCTCGCGCCGGTGGTGATCGAGCGGCTGATGGACACGGTGCAGCGCCTGTGGGAGGACGAAGACCTCACCATCCTCATCGTCGAGCAGCAGGCCAGCTTTGCCTTGGGCTACACCGACCGCGCCTACTTCCTCGAGAAGGGCGAGGTGCGCTACGAGGGATCCTCGGCCGGCCTGAACGAGCGCCCCGACCTGCTTCGCTCCGTCTTCCTCGCCGGCGCCTCGGCCGGCTTCGGCGGGTCATGAGGTCGCGTCCATGAGCCTGTTCCTGTCCTACCTCGCCATCGGCGTGACCGAAGGTCTCGTCTACGGCCTGCTCGCCCTTGGCATGGTGCTGATCTACAAGGGCAGCCGCACCATCAACTTCGCCCACCCGTTCTTTGGCCTCCTCACCGCGTTCGTGTGCTGGTGGCTGACCGCCAAGGCCGACTTCTTCCCGTTCACGCTCATGCCGTTCGCGGCCGGGACGCGGCCCCGGTTCGTCGTGGCTGCC
>JAFATL010000207.1 GCA_019243975.1 Actinomycetota bacterium
GCGGTCACGCCACCGCCGCTGGATCCACCGCTGAACCCGCCGGCCGAGCTGCCGCCGGCCGCGCTGCTCCCGCTGGCGCCGGCGACGCCCGTGTCGCCGGATGCGGCGTCATTCGACAGCGTGTTGCCGT
The DNA here is from genome assembly GCA_019243975.1 of Actinomycetota bacterium. Classification (GTDB taxonomy): domain Bacteria; phylum Actinomycetota; class Acidimicrobiia; order Acidimicrobiales; family JAFATL01; genus JAFATL01. The sequence continues at coordinate 131 of JAFATL010000207.1, forward strand.
TGACCGACCCGCTGGCCACCTCGCCCGCCTTCACGGCTTGGGGGCCCTTGGACGGCGCCACCGCCACGAGGAGCACTTGGACCGCGGCGATGGCGATGAAGGGTAGGTACCGGCGCCCCAAAGAGCTCGGCGTGTCAGCCATGTTCTCCCCCAACCAGTCCTGACGTGGTGACGTCCGTCACAGCGGACGGTATGTCTGATCGAGGTTGAGGTCAACCTCAACAAGCTGACGGTGCGTCAGTCGAGCGCGGGCGCGCTGGCCAGCCGGTTGAGCGCGTCGATCAGCTGTCGCAGCCGGCCCTGGTGCATGACGTTGAAATGAAAGGCGACGCGCGGGAGATCGACGTGGTCGTCGCCTGAGCGCTCGGGTGGGAGCGGCTCGGTGCGCTCGATGCGGCCCCGGGTGACGATGTCGGCGAACTCACGGTTGAGCTCGTCGACCTCGTCGTCGGTGGGGGCCGCCTTGAGCCGGAGCACGAGGGTGTCGCCCACGAAACGGCGCGAGTGGTAGTTGCGGTAGAAGCCGCGGATCTCCTCGGTGGCCTCGCCGACGTCTTCGGTGATCTTGTACAGGCAGAGGTCCTCCTGCGACACCAACCCGCGCCGCAGGACCTCGCCGGTGATGAAGTGCTCCCAGTCGTGCCAGTACGTGCCGCCGGGGACCTCGAGCAGGACGATCGGCGCGGGGTCGGCCTTGCCGGTCTGCAGCAGCGTCAGCAGCTCGAACGTCTCGTCGAGGGTGCCGAAGCCCCCAGGGAGCACCACGAAGCCGGCCGACTCCTTCACCAGCATGAGCTTGCGGGTGAAGAAGTACTTCATCTCGACGAGTTTCGGGTCCTTGGCGATGAACTCGTTGGCGCCCTGCTCGAAGGGCAGGCGGATGTTCACACCGATGGCGTGGTCGCGCCCGGCACCCTCGAGACCGGCGGCCATGATGCCGGGCCCGGCGCCGGTGACGACCATCCAGCCCTTGGCTGCCAACGCTGCGGCCAGGTCGCGCGTCTGCGCGTAGAGCGGGTCGTCGGGCAGGGTGCGGGCCGACCCGTACATGGTCACCTTGGGCACGCCGTGGTAGGGGGCGAAGACGTTGAACGCCTCGCGCATCTCCTTGAGGGCGGAGGCGGCGATCTTCAGGTCGAGGCGGTCGAGCCCGTCCTGGCCCAGGCCCGTGACCGTGGTGAGCATGTCGAGGACGAGGTCGCGGTTGGCGGACAACCCCAGCGCGTCGACCAGTTCCCGGAGCTGGTCGCGAAGGTCGGTCATGATTGATGCGATGGTGACACGCGCGTGCTCCCGTTGTGGGACCACGGCCGAGGCCGACGACGATGGCATCCCCGAGGGGTGGTCGTTCTCCACCGACCGCCGGCGCGTCGAGTACACGTGCCCGACCTGCGTGCGCGCCAACATCCGCTCCATCGAGGGCAAGCTGCCTGAGGAGTACTGGGAGTACTAAGGGTCAGGCGGTGGCCACGCGGCCGTAGAGCGTGGTGCGCTGCTCGAGGGTGCGGCCGAGCGGTTCGGTGATGGAACGGAAGCCCGCCTCGTCCATGAGCTGGCCGTGGCTGGCGCCCGCGGCCCGGCTGATGTTCTCGTCCATGAGCGTGCCGCCGAGGTCGTTGGCCCCCGCCTGCAGCACCTGGGCGGCGCCCCCCACGCCCATCTTCACCCACGAGACCTGGATGTTGGGCACCCACTGGTCGTAGGCGATGCGCGCCACCGAGTGCATCAGCAACGCCTCCCGGAACGTGGGGCCCCGCCGGCTGTTCTTCTGCAGGTAGATGGGCGCGGCCATGTGCACGAACGGCAACGGCACGAACTCGGTGAACCCGCCCGTCTCCTTCTGCAGGGCGCGGGTGCGCACCATGTGGCGGGCCCAGTGCACCGGGTGCTCGATCGACCCGAACATGATCGTGATGTTCGAGCGCAACCCCACCGAGTGGGCGGTGCGGTGGGCGTCGAGCCACTCCTCGGTGTTGACCTTGTCGGCGCACAACACGGCCCGCACCTCGTCGTCGAGGATCTCGGCTGCGGTGCCGGGCAGCGTCTTGAGGCCGGCGGCCATCAGTCGCTTCAGGTAGTCGGCCAGCGGCTCGCCGAGCCGCTTGGCGCCCTCGGTCACCTCCAAGGCGGTGAAGCCGTGGATGTGGATGTTCTCCGACGCGGCCCGCACGGCCTTGATGACGTCGATGTAGTAGTCGCCGTCGAAGCTGGGGTGGATGCCGCCCTGCAGGCACACCTCGGTGGCGCCCCGCTCTTCGGCTTCGGCGACGCGACGGGTGATCTCGTCGACCTCGAGCAGGTAGGGCGTGCCCCGCAGGTTGAGGCTGAGGGGGCCCTTCGAGAACGCGCAGAACTTGCACTTGAACGTGCAGATGTTCGTGTAGTTGATGTTGCGGTTGGCGACCCATGTCACGACGTCGCCCACGGCGCGGGCCCGCAACTCGTCGGCCACCTCGGCCACGGCGTTGACCTCGGGGCCGCGCGCGCCGAACAGCACGGTGATCTCGGGAACGTCGACTTCCTGGCCCATCAACACGCCGGCCAGTACCTCACCCACTGCACCGCCGGCCCGAGGCCGGCCGGGCACGAGGCGCGGCGGCTCTTCCTCGGCGCCCGAGTACCAGCGGTCCTCGGGATCGCGGCCGAGGCCTTCGGCGTCGGAGCGGTCGAGCACGGAGAAGCGCATGGCCGGGTCGAGCCAGCGGTCGGGCTGCGTTGCGAACTCCGGATAGATGGTGAGGCGGGGGGCGAGCGAGAACCCGCGCGCTTCGGTGGCTTCGCGCAGTCGATCGACGGCGGGCCACGGGCGTTCCGGGTTGACGTGGTCGGGCGTGACCGGCGAGACGCCGCCCCAGTCGTCGATGCCTGCGTCGAGCAGGCGACCGAAGTCGTCGGACAAGTTGGGGGGCGCCTGCAGGTGGATCGCCGCCGGCAGCACGAGGCGCGCCACCGCGACCGACCACAGGTACTCGTCCTCGGGGCACGGCGGCGACCGGAACATCGCCGTGCCCGCCTTGGGCAGGAAGTTCTGGACGATCACCTCCTGCACGTGGCCGTGACGCGAGTGCGACGCCGCGATGGCCTCGAGGGCGTCGATGCGGTCCTGCCGGCTTTCGCCGATGCCGCACAGGATCCCCGTGGTGTACGGGATCTGCAGCGCGCCCGCCGCCTCCAGGGTTGCCAGCCGGCGCGCCGGCACTTTGTCAGGTGAGCCGCGATGGCAGTCGAGGTCGGGGTTGATCGACTCGAGCATCATTCCCTGCGACGCGCTCACTTCACGCAGGCGCGCCAGCTCGTCCGTGCTCATGGCCCCGGGGTTGGCGTGGGGCAGCAGCCCGGTCTCGTCGCGCACGAGCGTGCACATCGCAACGAGGTAGTCGACGGTCGTTTCGTAGCCCCGTTCCCGCAGCCACTCGGCTGCCACCGGGTAACGCAGCTCGGGCCGCTCGCCCAGGGTGAACAGCGCCTCGTGGCACCCGGCGCCGGCGCCGGCGCCGGCGATCGCCAACACCTCCTCGGGGTCGAGGTACGGCGCCATCACGCGGGCCGGCGGCTGCGCGAACGTGCAGTACCCGCACTTGTCCTGGCACAGGTGGGTGAGGGGGATGAACACCTTCGGGGACCACGTCACGCGGGTGCCCCACGCGGACTCACGCACCTCGGCGGCCGCCGCCAGCAGGTCGTCGAGCGGTGCACCCAGCAGGTCGCGCCTCATACCGGACACCCTAGGCCCGACCCCGTTGTTATGACGCGCCCTAGCGGGGGGCGGCGGAGGGGTCGACGAGCCAGACGATCTTCTCGGCGGTGACGGCTGCGGCGGGGACGTCCGCGCCGTCGACGACCTTCTGCATCGCCTCGCGCTTCTCCTCACCGGAGACGGTGAAGATGACGACGCGAGCCCGGGCGATGCCGCCGTAGGTGAGCGTCATGCGTTTGTAGGGGTTGCGCCCGGACTCGTCCTCGTTGAACACGACGAGCCGACCGGGGTCGGCGTGCAGGGCGGGGGAGCCGGGGAACAGCGATGCGGTGTGGCCGTCGGCGCCGAGACCGAGGTGGACGAGGTCGAGCCGGCCCAGCTCGCCCACCTTGAGCTGATACGGGTCGGGGCCATCCTCGCACCGCATCGGGAACACGGCGTTGGCCGCCCCCACCCGTTCGAGGAGCGACTCACGTGCGAGTCGGTGGTTGGAGTCGGGGTGGTCGAGGGGGACGCAGCGCTCGTCGCCCCAGAACACGTCGACGGCCCACCAGTCGATCGACTCCGCCCCGTCGGTGGCCAGCCGCTCGTACGACTGGCGGGCGGTGTCGCCACCGGAGAGGAAGAAGGAGAAGTTGTCGCCGGGTCGGGCGTGGAAGCACTCGATGACGCGCTCGGCGAACTCACCGGGCACGTCGTCGACCACGAGCAGCTCGCCGTTCATCGGAGAAAACCTAGAGCGGCGTGGAGGGCGTGCTCGTACGTTCGGTCCGCGGCCAAGTCGGCGAGGGCGCGACTGAGCGACCAGCCCAGCCCCGTCTCCGGGAGCGACATGACGTCGGTGTGCGAGGGCCCGCCGGCCACGGTGGCGCTGGCCCGCACCAGTCGTTCGCCTTCGTCGCGGCTCACCACGAACTCTCCGCGCCGGCCGTCGGCCTCGGCGATCAGCCGCATGGTGACGTGGCGCGCCTCGGACAGGTGCACGGCCGACCGCGGCAGGCCGAGGCGGTCGACCAGCCAGCCCGCGAGCAGGTGACGGGGGCCGGCCTTGCCGTGGACCTCGACGGATCGCACGCCTCTGGCGAACGGCCGGAAGTCGTGCCCGTCGAACAGGCTGGCCAGCAGCTGACGCCACGGCAGCAGGCGCAGCCAACTCAGGTCGATGACGGTGCTCTGGCGTTGCAGGGCGCGCAGGTCGGCGAAAGCGCGTTCGTCGCCGAGCACTTTGCTGTCCACGATGATGGCGTCGCACGTCGCCGCCAACTGGTCGCCGGGCGGCGGCAGGGAGGCGACGTACCAGACCGCGAACGGAAGGTCGGCCAACGTGAGCGGCTCGACCAGCGACAGCAGGTGCTCGGTCGCCGGGCCGTGCACGGTGAGCACGACGTCCTCGGACCACACGTTGAGACTGCCGGCGGTGACGCCGTGGATGGTGATCTCGGCGTCGATGCCCTCGCCCGCGGGCTCCTTGAGCAGCACGACGGTGCGCGTCGGGTGGCGCAGGCCGAAGGCGTGGGTTGCGTCGCACGCCTGGTCGGCCTCCTCCCGACCCCGGGCCACCGCCACCAGGTTCATCACGCTGGTGCGGGTGGCGCGCTTCTCGCTCTCGTGGCGGAGCTCGTCGAGCGCCTCGAGGACGGCACCCAGGCGCACGTCTGTGCCCTGCCACGTGCCGAGAACGGCGGCGTCGGCGGTCACGGGGTGCGCCAGTGGCGGCCGTCGCCCTCGATCAGGCGGTCGGCTTCCGCCGGGCCCCACGTGCCCGAGTCGTAGCGGGCCAGCGGCGCGTCGTCGGCCCACGCCTCGAGGATGGGCTCGACGATGCGCCAGGCCTGCTCCACCTCGTCGGTACGGATGAACAGCGTCGGGTCGCCGACCATGGCGTCGAGCAGCAGTCGTTCGTAGGCCTCGGGCGTCTCCTCCACGAAGGCCGAGCCATACGAGAAGTCCATCGACACCGTGCGCACGCGGAACGCCTGCCCCGGCACCTTGGCTCCGAACCGCAACGTGATGCCTTCGTCTGGTTGCACGCGCAGTACCAGGGCGTTGGGTTCGAGCCCGGACGCTTGCGGCGCCGAGAACGGGAGGTGGGGAACGCGATGGAACGTCATGGCCACCTCGGTGACACGCTTGGGCAGGCGCTTGCCCGTGCGCACGTAGATGGGCACGCCGGCCCACCGCCAGTTGTCGACTTTGAGCCGCATGGCGACGTAGGTCTCGGTGGTGCTGTAGGGCGACACGCCTTCTTCCTGGCGGTAGCCGATGACCTGCTCGCCCTCCACCCAGCCCGGGTCGTACTGGGCCCGCACGACGTTGGCCGCCACCTCGTCGACGGTCATGATGTCGACGGCGCGCAACGCCTTGACCTTTTCGTCGCGAATTCCCTGGGCGTCGACGGAGGCGGGCGGCTCCATCAACGTCAGCGCCAGCACCTGCATGACGTGGTTTTGCACGATGTCGCGCAGGGCGCCGGCCGTCTCGTAGAAGCCGCCCCGGTGGCCTACGCCGAGCGACTCGGCCACCGTCACCTGCACGTGGTCGACGTAGCGCCGGTTCCAGATGGGCTCGAAGATGGCGTTGGCGAAGCGCAGGGCCAGGACGTTCTGGAC
>JAFATL010000315.1 GCA_019243975.1 Actinomycetota bacterium
AGGGTTACGGCGGCGACGGCTTCGGCCTTGGCGGCGCCCTTGCTGAGGATGTCGGCCACTGTGGCCTGATCGCCGGCGAGCTCCCGATAGCGCTCCTGCACGGGGCGCAGCTTCTCGATGAGGGCGGCGGCGACGTCCGCCTTGAGCGACCCGTAGTTGGCGTAGTTGCCGGCCAGGACGCGCGGGTCGCCGCCGGCGCTGGCGGCGAGGATCTCGAGCAGGTTCGACACGCCCGGCTTGGCCGCCGGGTCGTAGCGCACCTCGGTCTCGGTGTCGGTGACGGCCCGCTTGATCTTCTTCTCGATGTCCTTGGGGTCGTCGAGCAGATCGATGGTGCCCTGCGGCGACGACTCCGACTTCGACATCTTGTTGGTGGGTTCCTGGAGGTCCATGACGCGGGCGCCCGACGTGGGGATGGCGGCTTCGGGCACGACGAACGTTTCGCCGTAGCGCGTGTTGAACCGGATCGTGATGTCGCGCGCCAGCTCCAGGTGTTGGCGTTGGTCGTCGCCCACGGGGACGCGGTCGGCGTCGTACAGCACGATGTCGGCGGCCTGCAGCACCGGGTAGGTGAACAGACCTACCCGCACCGACTCCTGGCCTTTCGACTTCTCCTTGAACTGGGTCATGCGGCGGAGCTCGCCCATGGTCGCCGTGCACTCGAACAGCCAGCACAACTCGGTGTGCTGGGGCACATGGCTCTGCACGAACAGGGTGCAGACGTCGGGGTCGAGACCGGAGGCGAGCAGGGAGATGGCGATCTCGAGCGTCCGCTGCTTGAGCAGGGCGGGATCGTGCTCCCGGGTGAGGGCGTGGAGGTCGACCACGCAGTAGAAGGAGTCGTGTTCGTGCTGGTCAGTGGCCCAGTGCTGGAACGCGCCCAGGTAGCTCCCGATGTGGGGATCCCCGGTGGGTTGGACGCCCGACAGCACTCTGGCCATGAGGGTCGATGCTATGCGCCGACCGCAGGCGGGCCGCCGGTATTCTCGGGGGGTGCCCTACGAGGTGGCCACCCCCGTCTTCGAGGGGCCGTTCGACCTGCTGCTGCACCTGATCACCAAGGAGCAGGTCGACATCTACGAGGTTTCCCTCTCGTCGATCGTCGACGCCTACGTGCGCTCGATCGAGGAGATGGGCGTGCTCGACCTCGAGATCGCCACCGAGTTCCTCCTCATCGCCGCCATCCTCATCGAGCTCAAGACGCGGCGCCTGCTGCCCGGCCACGACGACGGCGACCTCGACGACGAGTTCGGCCTGTGGGAGGAGCGCGACCTCCTCATCGCCCGCCTGCTCGAGTGCCAGACGTTCAAGGACGCGGCGGCTGCGCTCGACCGCATGGCGGCCCGGGCGTCCCGCTCGTACCCGCGCACCGCCGGCCTGGAGGCGCCGTTCCTCGGTTTGGTGCCCGATCTGCTGGCCGGCGTCACGGCGCCCGACGTGCACGCCGCGTTCGTTCGGGCCGTGACGCCCAAGCCGGTGCCGCGCGTCGACCTCGACCACGTGGCTCCCATCCGAGTCAGCGTCGGCGAAGCGGCCGAGGAACTGGCCGCCGAGCTGCCGTCCCTGGGCCGCACCACCTTCCGTCAGATCACGGCGCGGTTCGAGTCGCGCTTGCTGGTCATCGTGCGGTTCCTCGCGCTGCTCGAGCTCTACAAGCGGGGTGCCGTCGACCTCGAGCAGGGCGGCAACTTCGGGGAGCTGCACATCGTGTGGCTGGGTGCCGACAGTGCGAGCGTCATCGAGGGCATCGAGGAGTACTCGGGCTGATGGCCACCGAGGAGATGCGGGCCATCGAGGCCATCCTCATGCAGGCCACCGACCCCATCGAGCCCAACCTGCTGGCGCAGCTGCTGGAAGTCAGCCCGGCGCGCGTCGAAGAGATGTGCAACGAGCTGTCGGCGTCGTACGACGCCGAAGACCGCGGCTTCGTGCTGGTGCGGGTGGCCGGCGGCTACCGCTTCCAGAGCCACCCCGACCTGGCTGCCTACGTCGAACGGTTCGTGCTCGAGGGCCAGTCGGCGCGGCTGTCGGCGGCTGCACTCGAGACGATGGCGATCGTGGCGTACAAGCAGCCGGTGTCGAGGGCGCAGGTGTCGGCCATCCGCGGCGTCAACGCCGACGCGGTGATGCGCACGCTCCAGCAGCGCGGCTACATCGACGAGGTGGCGCGCGACCCCGGCCCGGGCCAGGCCGTGCTGTACGGCACCACCACGATGTTCCTCGAGCGCCTGGGCATCGATTCGGTCGACGACCTGCCGCCGCTGGGCGACTTCGTCCCCGGTCCCGACGTGATGGAGGCGATCGAGCGGGGGCTGACGGCCGAGGCAGAGTGACCGCAGCCGACGGGCCGGCCGAAGGCGAGCGGCTGCAGAAGGTTCTCGCTCGCACCGGCTTCGGTAGCAGGCGCAAGTGCGAGGACCTCATCGACGACGGCCGGGTCTCGGTCAACGGCGTCACCGCCATCCTCGGCCAGCGGGTCGACACCGATCACGACCGCGTCGAGGTCGACGGCATCCCCGTCGGGGTGCGCCAGGGGCTCGTCTACTACCTGCTCAACAAGCCACGGGGCGTCGTCACCACCGCGTCCGACCCGCACGGGCGGCCGACGGTGATCGACCTGTTGCCCCTCGAACCCCGAGTGTTCCCGGTGGGCCGCCTGGATGCCGACACCGAGGGCCTGCTGCTGCTCACCAACGACGGCGACCTCACCCACCGCCTCACCCACCCCAGCTTCGGTATCGAGAAGGAGTACCTGGCCCAGGTCGAAGGCACACCGTCCCCCGGCGCGTTGCGCAAGCTGCGGGAAGGCGTCGAGTTGGACGACGGCATGACGGCCCCGGCCAAAGCGTCCCTAGTGCCGCCCCACACGGTGCGGCTGACCATCCACGAGGGCCGCAACCGGCAGGTGCGGCGCATGTGCGGGGCGGTCGGACATCCGGTGGTCCGGCTCGTGCGCACCCGCATCGGGCCGATCGCCGAACGCCAGCTGGCGCCGGGGGAGTGGCGCCCCCTCACCCTGGCCGAGGTGCGCGCATTGGAGTCGGCCGTATCCACAGCCGCTAAGTAGGCTGGCTCGCCGTGCCTCCCGCAGTTCGCGCGCTACGCGGCGCGACCACGATCGACAAGGACACCGCCGACCAGGTGACCGAACGCGTGCAGGCACTGGTGGCGCGCATGTTGGAGACGAACGGGGTCGACCACGACGACCTCATCAGCATCCTGTTCACCGCCACCGACGACGTCACGTCGATGTTCCCCGCCACCGCGGCGCGCGCCATCGGTCTCGGCGACGTCCCCCTCATCTGCGCGCGGGAGCTGTCGATCGAGGGCGGCACTCCGCTCTGCATCCGCGTGATGATGCACCTCACCACCGACCGGGCCCGGGACGAGTTGCACCACGTCTACCTCGAAGGCGCCCGCGGCCTCCGCGATGACCTGCCCTCCTGAGTCCGGCCCAAGTGCGCGGAAGCCTCGCCGCGCCGTCGTCGTGGGAACCGGTCTCATCGGCGGGTCCATCGGGCTGGGCTTGCGGGCGCGCGGGTGGCACGTCACCGGACGCGACCGCGACGGGGCGCGCGCCAACCGGGCTCTCGAGGTGGGCGCCCTCGACGCGGTGGGCGACGACCCCGACGCCGAGCTCACCTTCATTGCCGTACCGGTGTCGGCCATCGCCGCGGAGGCCAAGCACGCCCTCGACACCACCAGCGGGGTCGTCACCGACGTCGGCAGCGTGAAGGCGCCGGTCGTGGCCGCCGTGGCCCACCCCCGCTTCGTGGGCGGCCACCCGATGGCGGGGTCGGAGCAGGAGGGGGTCGACGGCGCCGACGGCGGGCTGTTCGAAGGCGCCACCTGGGTGCTCACACCCACGACCGACACCGATGCCGACGCCTACACGCGCCTGCAGGGGGTGGTGGTCGGACTGGGCGCCAACGTGGTGGCGGTGCCACCCGACCGCCACGACGCGCTGGTGGCCGTGGTCTCGCATCTTCCGCACCTGACCGCCGCCACCTTGATGGGATTGGCGGCCGACGAGTCAGAGGAGCACGCCACCCTGCTGCGTCTGGCCGCGGGCGGCTTTCGCGACATGACGCGTGTGGCCGCCGGCAGCCCCGCCATCTGGCCCGACATCTGCGTGGAGAACCGCGACGCCATCGTCTCGTCACTCGACCGGCTGGTCGATTCGTTGTCGCGTGTGCGCGACATCGTCGCCGACGGCGACCGCGACGCGCTGCTTTCTGCTCTCGAGCGGGCCCGGGCCGCCCGCGTCAACCTGCCCGCCCACATGGCGCGGCCCGAGGACCTGGTCGAGATGCGTGTGCCGGTGCCCGACCGGCCCGGGTCGCTGGCCGAGGTGACCACCCTTGCCAGTGAGTTGGGTGTCAACATCGAAGACATCGAGATCGTGCACTCGGCCGAGGGAGAGCGAGGTGTGCTGGTGATCGTCGTCGACGCCCGGCAGGCCGACCTGCTGCGCGGGGCGCTGCTGGCCCGCAACTACCGCCCGTCGGCCCACCCGCTGCCATGAGGACGCCGGCGTGAGCTCGTTTGCGGTGGAGGGCGGGCAGCCCCTGCGCGGCCGCATCTGGGTGCCGGGCGACAAGTCGATCTCGCATCGCGCCCTGATCCTGGCCGCGCGGGCCGAAGGCACCTCGAGCGTGCGGGGCCTGTCCAACGGTGACGACGTTCGCCGCACCGCCGCTGCGGTGGTGCAGCTGGGCGCCGAGATCGACGGCCACCAGATCAGCGGCGGCAGAGAGCGGCTGCACGCGCCGGGCGGGCTGATCGACGTGGGCAACTCGGGCACGAGCATGCGGCTGCTCAGCGGGTTCTGCGCCGCCCTCCCGTGGCGTACCGAGCTCCGCGGCGACGCGTCCGTCGACAAGCGACCCATGGACCGCGTGATCACACCCCTGCGCCAGATGGGCGCCCGCATCGACGACGCCTACCCGCCGCTGGCGATCGACGGTGGCGGCCTCACCGGCATCGACTACACGGTGCCCATGGCGAGCTCGCAGGTGAAGGGGTGCGTGCTCCTCGCCGGGGTGGGCGCCGAGGGTGAGACCGTCGTGCGCGAGCACGTCGCAACCCGCCCGCACACCGAAGAGATGCTGGCGGCTTGTGGGGCCGACATCGAGATCGACGGGCTCACCATCAGGCTGCGCCCCTCCAAGCTCGAGCCGTTCGAGCTCGACGTGCCCGGCGATCCGTCGCAGGCGGCGTTCTGGGTGGTCGGCGCCAGCATCACCCCCAAGAGCGACGTCACCGTCGAAGGCGTGTACCTGGGACCGTCGCGCACCGGGTTCCTCGGCGTGCTGCAACGCATGGGCGCCAACGTCGAGTCGGAGGCCGACCACATCCACGCCCGCTACGCGCCCCTGCACGGCACCGAGGTGCACGCCGACGAGATCCCGTCACTCGACGAGGTGCCGATCCTCGCCGTGGCGGCCGCCGCGGCCGAGGGCGTCACGCGGTTCTGCGACGTGGCCGAACTGCGCATCAAGGAGAGCAACCGCCTGGCCACGATCATCAGCGAGCTGGGCGCGCTCGGCGTGTCGGCCGAAGAGGACGGCGACGACCTCATCGTGCACGGCGGCGGCTTGCGCCCGGGCACGGTCGACTCCCACGGCGACCATCGCATCGCCATGGCCATGGCCATCGCCGGCGCGTCGATGCCGGGCCGCACCGTGGTCGAGGGCTGGGACGCCGTCGCCACCAGCTACCCCGAGTTCGAGGACCACCTCGCCGCGTGCGCGTCATAGCGATCGACGGGCCGGCCGGTTCGGGAAAGAGCACGGTGGCCCGCCGGGTCGCCGACGCTCTCGGCCTGGCCTACCTCGACACCGGTGCCATGTATCGCTCGGTGGCCTTCGCCGCGCTGCACGCGGGCATTGATCCCGCCGACGCCGACGCCGTCGCCGACTTGGCCGGCCGCGTCGACATCGACGTGGCGACGCGCGTGACCGTTGACGGGGTCGACGCCACCGATGCGATCCGCGGGCCCGAGGTCACGACGGCCGTGAGCACGGTCGCCGCCAACCCGCGGGTGCGGGCCGAGATGGTGAAGCGGCAGCAGGCGTGGGCCGCCGCCCACGACGGTGGCGTGGCCGAAGGGCGCGACATCGGCACGGTCGTGTTCCCCAACGCCGACTTGAAGGTGTACCTGACCGCCAGTGAGGACGAGCGGGCTCGGCGCCGGGCCCAGGAGTTGGGCCAGCCCGCCTACGACCAAGTGGCCGCCGACATCGCCCGGCGCGACAAGGTCGACTCGACGCGGGCCGCGTCGCCCATGATGGTGGCCGACGATGCGCTGGTGATCGACACCACCGGCCGCACCATCGACGAGATCGTGCAGGAGGTGCTGTCGAAGCTGTGAGACCCGACTTGCTCTTCTACCGGGGCGTGCGCTTCATCCTGCACGCGTTCTCGAAGCTGTTCTGGCGACTCTCGATCGAGGGGCGCGAGAACTTGCCCAAGCACGGCGCCTACGTGCTGGCGCCCGTGCACCGTTCCAACGTCGACACGGTGCTGGCGTGCACGATCACCACCAGGCGCATGCACTTCATGGGCAAGGCGTCGATGTGGAAGTACGGCTTCGGCGTCCTGTGGAACGCGCTGGGGGCGTACCCGGTGCACCGGGGCAGCGCCGACCGCGAAGCGCTGCGCAAGACGGCCGACATGATCGCCACCGGCGAACCGGTCGTGATCTTCCCCGAAGGCACGCGCCAGTCGGGGCCCGAGGTGCAGCCGTTGTTCGACGGCGCCGCCTACGTGGCGGCCAAGACCGGTGTGCCCATCGTGCCGGTGGGCATCGGCGGCAGCGAGAAGGCCATGCCCAAGGGCTCGAAGTTCATCCACCCCACCAAGGTGCACATCGTCGTGGGCGCCCCCATCGACCCGCCCCGAGCCGAAGAGGGCAAGCGCACGTCGCGGCGGGCGGTGCACGAGCTCACCGAACAGCTCCACACCGAGATCCAGAAGCTCTTCGATCAGGCCCAGGCGACCGTCACCGGCACGCCCAGCAGCCGCTCGTAGGCCTCGCCCGCCACGCGCAACGCCTGCTTGGCTGCCGGCTTCGGCGGGATGAACGGCTCGACGGTGATGGTGGCGCGGCCCTTCTTCGTCTCGCTGGTCCACACGCCGACCACCCCGCCGTCGACGACGGCGATGGCCGAGATCCACGCGCCGGGCCGGCTCACCTTGGTCTCGAAGCCCGGTGGCACGAGCTGCTTGCGGATGCTGCCGCTGCCGGTGATGTACGGGTCGAAGCCGGGGAGCAGCCACGCGCCCCGCGCCGGGAGCGCGTCTTCGAGCGCAGGCGCGTGCTCCCGCGTCATCCACAGCTTCTTGCCGTCGACCACGACTTCGGCCAGCAGGTCGGCGTGTTCCTTGAACAGCGGTCGCACGACGGGCGGAACGACGCCCCACCAGCGGGCGAAGTCGTCGACGGTGGCCGGGCCGTACGCAGCGAGGAAGCGGGTCAGCACCGTGCGCATGGCGACGTCGCCGTCGGGCTCCTTCCACGTTCCCTTGATCCAGTGGCGCGGGCTGACGAATGTGACGTTGCGACCGCGGGGCGGTCCGAAGCACAGCAGGCCGTAGCACGCGCTGGGCTTGAGCACCGAGCCCCATCCCGACGACAGTCGCTCCGCCAAATCGGCCCGCTTCAGGTGGGCGGCAACGGCCGCCCCCAGTTCCTCACGGGTGAAGCAGTTGCCGGGAAGGACCTCGCCGATGGCGTCCGTCACCGCCTGCGCGTCGGCCAGCGAGATGCCGTGGTACTTCTCCCACGCAGTCGTGCGGCGGGCGGCCTGCTCTTTGACAGTCATGGCTGCCACCCACATCGGGTACTCGTCAGCGCGCAGCAGGTGCAGCGTGCCCCGCATGGCCCACGTCTTGACCAGCGTGTGGTCGTCGACGGCAGCCCGTACGTCCGCCGGCACGGCAGCAGAGCGCACGCCGATGATCTGCTCGGCACACGACGCCACCTGCGTGTGCACGCCGCCGAGGCGCGCTACGACGTCGAGCAGCGTCGGCGCGGGGTTGCCGAGGAACTGGCGGCGCAGCCGCCACCCGACGGCTTGGTCCCAGGTGGGGATGACGAGCGGTGCTTAGAGGCTGGTGGGCTTGCCGAAGACCTGGCGCACCAGGGGCTCGAAGTGCTCGAGGGGAAGCGTGTCGTAGGCCGGGTCGAAGGCGATCTGGTCCCACTCGTCGGCAAACTTCTCGGCGAGGGTGAACTCGTCGGCCGTCAGCGCGTCGCGGTGCTTCTCGCGGGCGTTGGGGTCGCCACCGAAGTGGTGGTAGTAGTGCCGGCCCTGGAAGTCCTGGTGGACGAGGATCATCTTGTAGACCTCGTCGCGCACGTACGGCTTGAGGATCTCGGCCGCGATGCGGGGGTGGTTGGGCACCGAGATCGCCTTGCCCACGTCGTGGCACAGGGCGGCCACCACGACCTCGTCGTCGGCGCCGGCCCGCTCGGCCAGCGTGGCCGTCTGCAGGCAGTGCGTGAGCTGGTCGGTGGCGAACCCGTCGGTGATGTCGCCCAGCGAGCGCAGCATCCCCAGCACCCGCTCGGCCACTCGGGCCTGGTTCTGGAACGTCTCGGCGCCGATGACCGCCCACTGCTCGGCCGTGGACTCGTCCATCCGGGTGAAGCTCGTCTCGGTCTTAGCCATGCCCTCTACTCGCTTTCGCTCAGTGGGGAGATTCTACGGCCAGGTCCCGCAACACGTCGGAAGCCGCCACCGAGCGGTCGTTGGCCAGGGCGTCGGCGGGCAGGAGGTCGCGCAGCTCCCGCGGGGGCGGGAAGTACTCGTCCTCGTCGGTGACGTGCACCTCCTCCACGCCGTGCACGGGGGCGAGCCTGTCGATCACCGCCTGCACGAGCTCCTCGGGCGCCGACGCGCCGGCCGTGAGGCCAACCGTTCCGCTGAGGTCGTCGGGCAGCTCTTCGGCCGCGTTCACCCGGTACACGCGCTGGCAACCAGCGGCCCGGGCCACGCGCTCGAGGGCCAACGTGTTGGAGGAGTTGGACGAGCCGATGACGACCATGGCGTCGGCCCGGCTGGCGATGGCCTTCAAGGCCGACTGCCGGTTGGTGGTGGCGAAGCACAGGTCGCTGCGGCCCGGCATCCACATCTCCGGGAAGCGCTCCTCGGCCCGCGCCTTGACCCCGGCCCAGTCGTCGTGACTCAACGTCGTCTGGGCCAGCAGGGCGACGGGACCCTCGACGTCGGCGACGGCGTCGACGTCGGCCTCGGACTCGACCAGCCGCACGGCGTCGGGAGCGACCGCCATGGTGCCGACCGCTTCGTCGTGGCCTTCGTGCCCGACGTACAGCACGGTGTAGCCCTTGCCGGCCCGCACCTTCACCTCGTGGTGCACCTTGGTCACCAGCGGGCACACGGCGTCGACCACGACGCCACCGTGGGCGCGGGCTGCCGCCACCACTTCGGGCGCCGACCCGTGGGCGCTGAGCATCAGCGGCGCCCCGGCCGGCACCTCGGCCACGTCGTCGACGAACACCACACCGAGATCGCGGAAGCGGTCGACCACGATCCGGTTGTGGACGATCTCGTGGTAGCAGTACACGGGCGGCTCGAACACGCGCACCATCCACGACAGGGCCTTGATCGCCATCTCCACGCCCGCGCAAAAACCCCGGGGCGCGGCGAGCAAGACGCGGTCAACGGGCACGAGACAAGGCTACTGCTGGGTCGCTGCTACCAAACCCCCAGGTAGACTGGCTGGATGCCGCTGCCTCGGGTGGTGGCCGTCGCCCCCGAGTCGCCGGCCGCCCGGGCCGGGCTCCTGCCGGGCGACGAGATCGTCGCCATGAACGGCGAGGCCCCCCGTGACGTCATCGCCTACCAACTACTCGCCGCCGAGCCCGAGCTCGACGTCGACGTGCAACGGGGCGGGCTCGGCCTTGCCCTCACCGTCGACAACCCCGACGGCGCCCCGCTCGGCATCGAGGTCGACTCGGCCCTGTTCGACCAGGTGCGCACGTGCGACAACCACTGCGAGTTCTGCTTCATCTTCCAGCTGCCCAAGGGCCTGCGGAAGAGCCTGTACCTCAAGGACGACGACTACCGGCTCTCGTTCCTCTACGGCAACTTCACCACGCTGACGCGGTTCACCGAGGCCGACCTCGAGCGCGTCGTCACCGAACGTCTCAGCCCGCTGTACGTGAGCATCCACGCCACCGACCCGGCCGTGCGCACGCGCATGCTCAAGAACCGGCGGGGCGCCACCAGCCTGCGCTGGCTGCGGGCCTTGCTCGACCACGGCATCGAGGTGCACGGCCAGGTGGTGGTGTGCCCGGGCGTCAACGACGGAGCCGTGCTCGACGACACGCTCACCGGCGTGCTCGACGAGTACCCCGAGCTGGCCACGCTGGCGGTCGTCCCGCTCGGCGTGAGCCGGTGGTCGAACGAGCCGGCCATGCGCCCGCACACGCGCGAGGAAGCCATCGCCGTCGTCGAGTTGGTCGAGCACTGGCAAGACGTGTACCGCTCGCTGCTGGGGCGGCGCCTCGTGTTCGCGGCCGACGAGTACTACCTGCTGGCCGACCGGCCGTTCCCCGCCGCCGCCACCTACGACGACTTCCCCATGCACGAGGACGGCATCGGCATGGCCCAGGCCTTCGCCGCCGAGCTGCGCGGCGACACCGACACCGTCCAGGGCACCAAGGCCGGCTTCTTCGCCTGGGTCGACGGGGCACCCGCTGAGGGCTATCGGGCGCCTCGTCTCGGCTCGGTCGACCCGGCGCACGAACCCCACGCTTCTGGCCAGCAGATGTCGCCGAAAACACGCCGATCCGCTGGCCAGAACGAAAAGGGCGCGACCGCGATCCTCACGGGGGAGTACGGGGCGCGGGTGTTGGCGCCGCTGGTGGCCGAGCTGGGGCGGGACGACGTGCGGGTGGTAGCGGTGGAGAACCGGTTCTTCGGGGGGAACATCGGGGTGACGGGATTGCTGGTGGGGGAGGACTTGGCTCGGGTGCTGGCAGAGGAGCCGGAAGGGCACCGCTACCTCCTACCCGACGTGTGCCTGTCGGAGGGTGTGTTCCTCGACGGCACGACGGTGGCCGACCTGCCCCGCCCGGTCGAAGTGGTGGCCACCGACGGGCGCTCGCTTCGCGACGCGCTGGCGCGCGCATGACCAATCCCATCGTCGCCGTGGTCGGTCGCCCCAACGTGGGCAAGTCGACGTTGGTCAACCGCATCGTGGGCCGGCGCGAGGCGATCGTCGAGGAGCGGCCCGGCGTCACGCGCGACCGCAAGGTGCTGGAGACCGAGTGGAACGGCCGCCCCTTCACGGTGATCGACACCGGCGGGTGGCTGGCGGCCAAGGACACGCTCGACAGCGCGGTGAGCAAGCAGTCGGAGCGGGCCATCGCCGATGCCGACGTGATCCTCTTCGTGCTCGACGCCACCGTCGGGATCGTCGAAGAGGACGATCGGGTCGCACGCGTCGTGCGCAAGGCAGGGCGTCCCGTGCTGGTGGTGGCCAACAAGGTCGACTCCGACACGCGCGAGAACGACGTCTGGGAGATGACGGCGCTCGGCATGGGCGACCCGTGGCCGGTGAGCGCGCTGCACGGCCGGGGGACGGGCGACCTGCTCGACGCGGTGGTGAAACACTTCCCCGAGGAAGTCGCCGAACCCGCCTCCGATGGCGATGCCGCCACCGACGAGTTCGGCGTGGCGATCGTCGGGCGGCCCAACGTCGGGAAGTCGACGCTGTTCAACCGGCTCATTGGCGACGAGCGGTCCGTGGTGCACGACATGCCCGGCACCACCCGCGATGCGATCGACACCGTCGTCGAGACCGAGGACGGCGCCGTGCGCTTCATCGACACGGCCGGCATGCGGCGCAAGTCGCGCATCGAGGAGGGCGCTGAGTACTACTCGTTGGTGCGCGCCCTCCAGGCCATCGACCGGGCCAACGCCGCCCTGCTCGTCATCGACGCGACCGAAGGCGTGACCCACCAGGACCAGCGCCTGGCCGAACGCATCGACGCGGCCGGGAGCCCGGTGGTGATCGTGCTCAACAAGTGGGAACTGCTCGAGACCGAGACGCGCGCCACGGTGCAGGCCGACGTGGCCGACCGCCTCGGCTTCCTCGGGTACGCGCCGGTGCTGAAGGTCAGCGCCCGCACCGGGTTGGGCGTGCACAAGCTGCTGCCCGCGTTGCACCAGGCGATCGAGGCCTACCACCGCCGGGTGCCCACACGCGAGCTCAACGACGTGGTGCAGCAGGCGCAGCAGGCCCATCCCGCGCCGGCAGGCATACGGGTGCTGTACGCCACCCAGGGCGCCACCGATCCGCCCACGTTCACCCTCTTCACCACCCGGCCCGTGCCGCCCACCTACCTGCGCTACCTCGAGCGCAAGATCCGCGAACACTTCGGCTTCGGCCCCACGCCGCTGAAGCTCAGGGTGCGCAGGCGGGCCGGTTAGGGTCCCACCGTGGTCATCGCCCACCCGGTGCTCGCGGGCATTGCCTTGCTGTGCGCGGCCGCCGCCATCGTGTGGGGTCGCTCCACCAGCCGCCTGCAACGCGCCTCGCGGCGCATCGAGGCCCGCCTGCAGGAGGGTGGGGTGGGCGCCCAGTCGGCGTTGCTGGCCCGCTCGGCGTTCCGGAAAGAGCTGCACACCACGCTCCTCTACGCGTGCTTCGCGGTCGGCTTGGCGGTGGCGTCGCTGTCGAACGAGGCGTGGTTCGACACCGCCGTGCTGGTGGTGCTCATCCCGATCGGTATCTCGCTGCGCTACGGGCCCCGGTTCCTGGCGGAGGCCCGCTTGGTGGAGGAGCGGTCGTTCCTCGAACGACGGGCCGAGGAGGTGCTCGAGCAGCAGGAGGCCGCGCCCCTGCGGTGGGCGGCCCGCCTCGCCCCCGAGGACCTGCCCGTCATCGAAGGGTTCGAAGTCGGCCGCGTGTACGAGCCCGGCGCGGGCGCCATGGCCGGCGACTTCTACGACCTGTACCCGACGGGCCCCAGCCGCCTCACCGCGGTGATGGGCGACGTGGCCGGCCACGGCATCGAGCCCTCGATCACCGCCTTCCAGGTGAAGTACCTGCTGCGCGTGTTCCTCCGCCAGTACCGCGACCCGGCCCAGGCCATCGAGGAGCTCAACGTCGTGCTCTCGGCTCAGGGCCGTCCCGAAGACCTGGTGTCGCTGTGCTCGGTGGTGTTCGACACCGCCGCCGGCACGCTGCGCTTCGCCTCGGCCGGCCACCCGCCCGCATGGCTCTGGCACGACGGGGAGGTGCGGCCGCTGCGGGCCACCGGGCCGCTGCTCACGCTCGACCCAAAGGGCACCTACACCAGCCGCGAGGTCGAGCTCGAGGCGGGCGACCTGCTGCTGCTCTACACGGATGGACTGGCCGAGGCCCGCAACGGCGAAGCGCTGTTCGGCGAGGACCGCATCGCTGGCATCCTGCGCCGCGACCCCGGGCAGGACGTGAGCATCCTGTGCAAGACCTTGCTGGAAGCGGCGCGCGACTTTGCCGACGCGCCGCTCACCGACGACGTGGCCATCCTCGCCATCCGGAGAACGTGACGTGACCGACGACATCGCCAAAGCCAGCCAGCGGGCGCTGGAGGGCAACCTCGCGGCCGGGGCCGACAAGCTGGCCAGCCAGCACAAGCTGTTCGTGCGCGAGCGCTTGGCGCTGCTGCTCGACGAGGGGTCGCTGGTCGAGGACGCACTGCTCGCCAACGCCAACGCACCGACCGACGACCTGCCCGCCGACGGCGTCGTCACCGGCCGGGGCACCGTCGACGGCCGGCCCGTGTGCGTGGTGGCCAACGACACCACCGTGAAGGCGGGGTCGTGGGGCGCCCGCACCGTCGAGAAGATGGTGCGCCTCACCGAGTACGCGTTGGCGCACGACCTGCCGATCTTCTGGCTCATCGACTCCGCCGGCGCCCGCATCACCGATCAGGTCGAGCTGTTCCCGGGCCGGCGGGGCGCGGGCCACATCTTCTACAACCAGATCCGCCTGTCGGGCCGGGTACCCCAGATCTGCTGCCTGTTCGGCCCGTCAGCCGCCGGCGGCGCGTACATCCCGGCGTTCTGCGACGTGGTGTTCATGGTCGAAGGCAACGCGTCGATGTACCTCGGCTCGCCCCGCATGGCCGAGATGGTGATCGGCGAGATCGCCACGCTGGAGGAGATGGGCGGTGCCCGCATGCACGCCACCGTCTCCGGCTGCGGCGACAACCTGGTCGCCGACGACGCCGAGGCCATTGCCGCGGCCAAGCGCTACTTCTCCTACCTGCCGAACAACTGGCACGGCGAGACGGCGCAGGTGGCAGCAGCCGCCCCGGCCAAGCCGCTCACCGCCGAGGTCATCCCCGAGTCGGAACGGCGCGGCTACGACATGCACAAGGTGATCGACGGCATCGTCGACGCCGGTTCGTTCTTCGAGCTCAAGCCGCTGTGGGCCAAGGAGCTGATCATCGGCTTCGCCCGCCTCGAGGGACGGGCCGTCGGCATCGTGGCCAACAACCCCATGCAGAAGGGCGGCGTGCTGTTCGTCGACTCGGCCGACAAGGCGGCCCGCTTCATCTGGAACTGCGACGCCCTCAACATCCCTCTGGTGTTCCTCTGCGACGTGCCCGGGTTCATGGTGGGCACCCAGGTCGAACGCCAGGGGATCATCCGGGCGGGCGCCAAGATGGTCACGGCGGTGGCGGAGGCGACGGTGCCCAAGATCTCGGTCATCGTGCGCAAGGCGTACGGCGCCGGCCTCTACGCCATGTGCGGCCCCGCGTTCGAGCCCGATGCGTGCATCGCGTTGCCCACCGCCAAGATCGCGGTGATGGGCCCGGAGGCGGCGGTGAACGCGGTGTACGCCAACAAGATCGCCGCCATCGACGACGCCGAGGAGCGCGACGCGTTCGTGGCCGAGAAACGCGAGGAGTACGAGGCCGACGTCGACCTGCTGCGCCTCGCGTCCGACCTGGTGATCGACGCGATCGTGCAGCCGGAAGACCTGCGCGCCGACCTGGCCCGCCGCTTTGCGTTGGCCGAGGGCAAGCAACGCCACTTCAGCGAGCGCCGCCACGGGGTGCCGCCCGGGTGAGCACCGGCGGCGGAGCGCCCGAATGAGCATTGCCGTGCGCATTCGCGAGGTCGGGCCGCGCGACGGCTTGCAGGCGGAGGAGCCGGTCGACGTCGCCGAGCGGGTGCGGCTGATCGACGCGCTGGCCGCCGCCGGCCTGCACGAGATCGAGGCGGTGTCGTTCGTGTCGCCCAAAGCGGTGCCGTCGATGGCGGGGGCGGGCGACGTCATGGCCGCCATCACGCGCGCACCGGGCGTGCGCTACGTCGCCCTGGTGCCCAACGTGAAGGGCGCCGAGCTGGCGCTGGAGGCGAACGTCGACGCCCTGAGCGTCACCGTGTCGGCGTCACCCGCGTACAACGAGAAGAACGTGCGCATGACCGTCGACGAGTCGGTCGAGTCGGTGGCCGGCATCGCCAAGATCGCCGCGCCGCTGCCCATCGACGCGGTGGTCTCGTGTGCGTTCGGCTCGCCGTACGAAGGCGACCTCGAGCCGGCCGACGTCGACGCCCTCGGCCGCCGCCTGCTCGACGCCGGCGCCACGTCGCTCACCTACGCCGACACCACCGGGATGGCCACACCCCGCCGCGTCGACGACCTGCTCGACCGCACGGGCATCGACGTGGGCCTGCACCTCCACGAGACCCGCGGCACCGCGCTGGTCAACGCCTACGCGGCCGTCGAGCGCGGTGTGCGGCGCTTCGACACGTCGGTGGGCGGCCTCGGCGGCTCGCCGTTCGCCGCCGGTGCGGCCGGAAACCTGGCGACGGAGGACCTGGTGCACCTGCTCGACGACCTCGGCCTCGACTCCGGCGTCGATCTCGACAAGCTGCTGGACGTCAGCGCCGAGGTGGCGCGCGTCGTCGGTCACGCCGTGCCCAGCCGCATTGCCGCGGCCGGTCCCCGCAGTCGGCTCTCATCTTCCTGACATCTGCCATGCCGTGGTGCGACGACTGCAGCCGGTTCTGGAACCCCACCAGCATGGGGAAAGGCGGCGAGTGCCCGACGTGCGGCCGCGTGATCGCGGCGCCACCGAAGGTGCCGTGGCACTTCAAGCTCATGCTGGTCGCCCTCGCGGTCTACTTGGGCTTCCGCGCCTGGCAGGGTGTGGCCTGGGCCATCCACCATTTCTAAGCGTGACCCCGGTCACCGGTTCTAGGAGACACATGCCCACGACGACACCCACGCGACCGCGAACGCGGAAGCGGCCCCCGCCCGAGCCCGAGCGCACGCCGGTCATCGTCACCCGCGGGCTCACCAAGGTGTACCCGGGCCACGTCATGGCCGTCGACGACCTCGACCTCACCGTCTTCCACGGTGAGATCTTCGGGCTGCTCGGCCCCAACGGCGCGGGCAAGACGACGACCGAAGGCATGCTCACCACGCGCGTCATCCCGACC
>JAFATL010000352.1 GCA_019243975.1 Actinomycetota bacterium
CAAGCTCACCGGCCTCACCGACGAAGAAATCGCCCGCATCAAGCTCGGCCCCGACGCCGACGGCTGGTCCGACCTCGACCGCACCCTCCTCCGCGCCGCCGACGAACTCCACGAAGAGGCCAGCATCTCCGACGCCACCTGGTCCGAGCTGTCCGCGGTGTACGACGACAAACAACTCACCGAGATCCCCATGGTCGTCGGGCACTACCACTTGGTTGCTTTCACGTTGAACTCGTTGGGCGTGCAACGCGAGCCGGGGGTTGCGGGCTTCTAGATCTTGTTGCTGTGGTGAGGGCCGCCCCCATAGGGCCGGTCTAAAACCATTGACCTACGCCCGGCCCAATGGGGGCGTCCCTCTTCCTAACTTCAACGTCAGATGGTTTTAGTTGTATGCGGCGTTGCGGCGGCATCGAGCCGCCGCCCCACCGTTGCGCAGCCGTCTCCGATGCGAGTCACCCAGCGCGGCGCACCGGTGGATGGCGGGCTCAATGCCCGCCAGACGCCGCATACCCCCTCAAACCATTGGGGCTTGAATGTTTTGGGTGGGGACGCCCCCATTGGCCAGGGCGTAGGTCAATGGTTTTAGCCATGGCCTATGGGGGCGGGCCCCACCCGACCAACCAGAAGGCCGCACGCGAAAGAGCTATCCAAAGATCATCCGCGCGGATGATGTGCAGACAAGCAGCTATCCGTACTCTGCGGTGCACAGAGGCTGGTCCCGGGGGACGCCCGCCAAGAGAATCGGTGGGGAGGCATTGATCCCCGGGGCGTTGTTGGTCACGTAGCCCTGGGTGGAGCCAACGTGAACCCGGCCCCGCCACGTCCAGAAGCGAGGATGTGGTGGCGGCGTCGAGGTCACGAGTCGAGTGGGGGCGGGTAGGCGGGCTCCTCCTGTTGGTAGGCAACATCCTGTTGGCCGGCGCGCTGTTCGCGCCGACGGCGCATGCCGATCCGAAGGGTGTGGCCAAGGGCTGGCACGAGAAGAACGACGCGCCGGCAACGACCGTTGCGGCCGCGGCGCCGACGACGGTGGCGACGGCGGCGAGCAACAGCAGTGATTCGAGCTGCGGTTCGTACTGCCCGAGCGGCGTCGGTCTGCCGTCGGGCAACGGGAACGGCAACGGCAACGCCACGGGCAAGCCGTGCGCGGGCTGCGTCGGCAACGCGGACGGCAAGAACCCGCCCGGTCAGTACAAGGACGGGTCCGACCACAACAACGGCTACGAGTGCGACGGCAACAACGGGATCGGCAAGACCAACCCGGCGCACAGCGGCTGCCACACCACGACCACGGCGCCGCACACGACGACGACCAAGCCGGCGACCACCACGACGGCGCCGCACACGACCACGACGGTCGGTCAGACGACGACGACCGTCGGCCAGACCACAACCACGGCCCCCGGCGTCACCACGACGGTGGGCCCGACGACCAGCACCACGGCTGGGGCCAACGTGCTGGGCGTGCAGTTCAACCGAGATCCGGCTGCCACGGCCCTGGCCCGCACCGGCAGCAACGCCAGTCCTCTGTTTGCCCTCGGGCTACTGCTGGAGGTAGCAGGAGCAACGCTGGTCGTCATCGCTCGTCGGCGGAGGGCGATGACGACCAGTGCTCACCACCCTGGGTGACCTAAATTACAAGTTACGCACAGTAACAGCGTGACCTTCGTCATCGGGTGCGGCGGGCGGCGTTGCACCATGAGATGGCATGTGAAGCGCTGGCCGAGGGCCAATCCGGGCCTGGGCCTGCACTGAGGGCCCTGAGGTGGCCAAACTTGGTCGTCGTGGAGGCAGACGGCGTCGACGACCGCACCCTGGCAGAGCGTGCCAGTCGTGGCGAGATCGACGCGTTCGGTGAGCTCTACCGCCGCTACGTCGACCGCATCTACGGCTTCGTGTACCGGCGCTCCGGGTCGCCGGACGTGGCCGAGGAGATCACGGCCTCCACGTTCGAGCGGGCCCTGCGGGGCATGCCGGCGTTCCGGTGGCAGGGCGGCGGCTTCGGCTCGTGGCTGTTCCGCATCGCCGCCAACGAGCTGACCACCCTTTACCGCACCCAGCAGCGCTCGACGGCTCGCCTGGCCCTGCTCAAGGCGATGCCCACCACGCCCGCGCCGTCGGCCGACACCGCGCTGCTCGAGGCCGACCAGGTGGCCGAGCTGCTCGACGCGCTCGGCACTCTGCCCGACCGGTACCAGGAGGTCATCTCCCTCCGGTACCTGGCCGGGCTCTCGCACACCGAAGCGGCGGAGACCATGGGGCTCTCGAAGCCGGCCCTGGCGACGTTGCTCTACCGCGCCATCGGCTCGTTGAAGAAAGCGGCTGGCGAGGGGAGTGACTCGTGAAGCACAGCCGCGCCGACATCATCCGGCTGCTCGAAGAGGCGGGGGCGCGCGAGGTCCCCAAGCCGAGCACCCGCTTCGTCAACTCACTCGAGCGCAAGTTGCGCGACAAGCCATTCGCCAAACGTCCGGTGGCGCGCGGTCCCGCGCAGGATCAGCAGTCAACGGTGACTGTGCCGCGCGGGCCGCGCGTGCCGGCATGGCCGGCCGTCGCCGCCGGCCTGTTGCTCGTCGCCGCGGTGGTCGTGTTCAGCACGCGCAGCAACAAGGGCATCGTGAGCTTCATCACCGGCGAGCGCGCTGCCCCCACGACCACCACCACGCGCGAGCCGCTTCCGCCCACGACCGTGCCCGCGCCGACCCCGGGCGTGGTGCTGACCGTGCCCACCACCGTGGTCGTGGCGCCGAGCACCACCACCAGCACCACCGTGGAGGTGCCGACGACCGTCGGCGTCCCGCCGCGCGTCACCACCACCACGGCGGCGGTGCCGCAGCCCACCATGCGCCTCACCGTCACGCCCGGCGCGCCCGGTCACTTCAGCCTGCAGTGGGAGAAGTACAGCGGCCCGGTGTTCGACCAGTACGTGGTGCTGCGGGCCTACGCGCCCGACAAGCCGCATTACCCGGCGGGCCCGGAGACCACGGTGCTCGGCACCATCCGCACCCAGTCGCAGACGGCGTGGGACGACGCCCCGCCCACCGACAAGGGGAACCTCTATTACATGGTCGTGGCCGTCTCCCAAGAGGGCCACGAGCTGGGCCGGTCCACGACGGCGCAGGGGACAATCAAAGCTTCGTAGTCATAAGATCGGCCCTCATGGCCGCTCAGATCCCCCTCGTCGAGTACCTCGCGCTCGAGCCCGAACCGCACCTGGTCGCCCAGCAGTGCACGGGCTGCGGGGCTAGGTACTTCGATCGTCGCAATGCGTGTGCCGGCTGCTTCGGCACCGAGTTCGAGTCCGCGCCCATCGCCACCACCGGCGAGGTGCGGGCCTACACGATCGTTTCGCTGGCGGCGCCGGGCATCCCGGTGCCCTTCGTTGCCGCCCTCGTCGACTGCGATGGCACGAGCGTGCGCGGCAACATCGTCAACACCGAGCCCGACCCCGACCACGTGTCGCTGGGCATGAAGGTGCAGCTGACCACCTATCCGATCGGCAGCGACAGCGCCGGTACGGAAGCGATCGCCTTCGGCTTCGAGCCGATCAACTGAGTTAGGGACAGGGAGAAACCGATGGCAGACGACGTATTCATCCTCGGCATCACCATGACGAAGTTCGGCAAGCACCCCGACAAGGACACCGTCGACCTGGCGGCCGAGGCGACCATGGGCGCGCTGAAGGACGGCGGCGTCACGATGAAGGACATCGGCGTGCTGGCGGCCGGCAACCTCATGGGCATGGGCGGCGGCATCGGCCAGATGCTGCAGAAGCAGGTCGGCCAGACCGGTATCCCCGTCTACAACGTGTCCAACGCGTGCGCGACCGGCGCCACCGCGCTGCGCACCGCGGTGATGTCGGTGAAGGCGGGGGAGTGCGACATGGGCCTCGCCGTCGGCGTCG
>JAFATL010000471.1 GCA_019243975.1 Actinomycetota bacterium
GGCGGCGGGAAGCAGGTCGTCGGGCGCGACAACGGCGTAGGCCAGACCCAACTCATAGGCGCGCTGGCCGGTGAGGAAGTTGCCGCTCAAGCTCATCGCCAATGCGGCGCGGTACCCGATGGCCTCCGGGAGCCGCACCGTCAGCCCCCCACCGGGCAGCACGCCGACACGCGCGTGCGTGTCGCCGAACGTCGCTCGTTCCGACGCCACGATCAAGTCGCACTGCAGCACGAGCTCGAGCCCGCCCGTCACCGCCGCGCCGTTGACGGCCGCGATGACCGGCTTCACCGTCTCGGCGAAGAACCGCCACTCGGTCGGCCGGGCGACCAAGGTCGGCCGGCCGCCGTCGTCCTCACGCGACAGCTCCTTGAGATCGAGGCCGGCACAGAACGCGGGCCCGGCGCCGGTCAGCACGATCACGTCGACGTCGTCGCGACCGTCGACCTCCGCCATCGTGTCGTGGATCGCGCCGCGCAGACCGATGCTGAGCGCGTTGCGCACTTCGGGGCGGTTGAGCGTCACGGTGGCGATGCCGTCCGCCACATCCACGAGCACCAGGTTCGAGTCGGTCGTCACAGCGTTACCCTAGGAGGGCCGGGTCGTAGGCGTCAGCGGCGCGCGAACCAACGTCGGCGCGACGATCGCGCGCTGGTGATGCGCTCGCGCCGCAGGTCCTCGGGTTCCTCGTCGTCGAGCGGCCCCAACGGCCCGACGATCCAGCTCAGCACCAGATCGGCGAGGGCGGCGTTGCGGGCGAGCGCGGGGCCGTGCATGTACGTGCCGAGGATGCGGCCCTGGATCGCGCCCTCCGACCCGTCGCCGTTGCCGACTCCACTCGCCACCGTGCCGAGCGGCCGCGCCTCGGGCCCGAGCACGGTGAGGCTGGCGTGATTCTCGTAGCCGGTGAGGGTCGGGAGCTCGAGCTCGGGCGACGGTTCGACCAGGAGTTCGCCCACGGGCCGGTGGCGAGGACGGGTCGTGGTTGCCCAGTCGGCCAAGCCCAGTCCGGGCCGGGGGCCGTCGGAGCCGTTGAACGTCGTGCCGAGGATCTGGTAGCCCGCGCACACTGCGAACACGACCGCCCCCGCGTCGATCGCCCGCCCGAGCGCATTGTCGACTGCCAGCGCGTTGGCGGCCGTGGTTTGCGGGTCGTCCTCACCTCCGCCCAACACGTAGAGGTCACAGGTGGCGGGCACGGGGTCGCCCGTGCGCACGTCGACGATCTCGGCCTCGTGGCCCCGCCACTGCAGGCGCTTGGCCAGCACGACCGCATTGCCGCCGTCACCGTACGTGCCAAGCACGTCGGGGTAGATGCGGCAGATCGACACCGGCATCCGGTCGATCCTAGGAGCCGCCAACCCGGTCGGCGGCAACCGGTCGCTGTGCCATGCTGGACCGCTCATGGTGGCTATAGCTCAGTTGGTTAGAGCGCCTGGTTGTGGTCCAGGAGGTCGGGGGTTCGAGTCCCCTTAGCCACCCTCAGCCGGCGTGCCACCTACGATCGCCGCACGCGCCTCTAGCTCAACGGCAGAGCAACGGACTCTTAATCCGCAGGTTCTGGGTTCGAATCCCAGGGGGCGCACCACACATTCACCGCCGGCGAGAAGCGCGGCGGGCGGCGATGCCGGATGCGGCGTCGCCGACGGCAAGGAAGAGCGCCGTGGCGTCCTCGATCAGCTGCTCACGCGTGACGTCGATGCGGCCGTCGAGCCACGCCACCAACAGCTCGCCGAAGCCACCGACCAGGACGGCGGCGCCGACGCGGCCGATGTGTTCGCCCGCGGGCAGATTGCCGTGACGTTCGGCGGCGGCCGCCTCGACGAAGGCCACGACGGCGTGGCCGGTCTCGATGCGGCGCCGGTTGAGGGCGGCGTTGTCCAACGCCTCGACGTAGAGCACCCGGGCGCGGCGCCGGTCTTCGTCGACGAACTCGACGGTGCTGCGCACCACTGCCGCCATCTGGTCCGTGGCGTCGTCGCCTGCGCCCTCGAGGGCGGCGACGACCGCAGTGCCGAGATCGTCGACGACGCGGTCGTAGACGGCGACGATGAGCTCGTCGAGCGACTCGAACGACTCGTAGAAATAGCGGGGGTTGAGGCGGGCGTTGGCGCACACCGCCCGTACGGTGGTCGCCGCCGAGCCCTCGGTGCCGAGCAGCCCGAAGGCGGCGTCGAGCAACAGCGTCCGCCGTTCGGCTTGGCGGTCGCTGGCCGGGACGCCGGCCCAGCTGCGCCGGGCAGGCGTTCGGGTGGCGGAGGTCGAACTACGAGTTGGCAACGCTCGTTACCATAGCGTAGATTTGGCAACGAGCGTTACCAAGGAGGCTGCACCTTGCCGGAGACGACGCCGGAGGAAGTCCTGATCGTGGGCGGTGGCGTGGGCGGCTTGGCCGCGGCGCTGGCGTTCGGGCGGGCCGGTCACAAGGTCACGCTGCTCGAGCGCGACCCGCTGCCGGCGACGGCCGACGCCGAGGAGGCGTTCCGCGCCGAGCGCCGCGGCGCTCCCCAGGTGCACCAGACGCACGGCTTCCTCGCCCGCATCGTCGTGCTGCTGCGCGAGCACTTCCCCGACGTGCTCGAGGACTTGCGCGCCGTCGGCTGCACCACCATGCCGGCCCGCGCCGACCTGGGCGAGCCGCGCCCGGGCGACGAAGACCTCGCCGTGCTGATCGTGCGGCGCACCACGTTCGAGTGGGTGCTGCGCAAGGCCGTGTTGCGCCAGCCCCACGTGGAGGTGCGCACCGACGTCACGGTTGCGGGCCTGACGTCGTCGCTGCCCGACTGGTCGGACGTTCCTGTCGTCGACGGCGTGCGCTTGGCCGACGGCAGCGAACTGCACGCCGACATCGTCATCGCCGCTACCGGGCGCCGCGGCGACGTACCCGGCTGGCTCAGCGCCTGCGGCGTGGAGGTGCCCGAGAAGGTGCGCGAGAGCGGCCTCATGTACATGTCGCGCTGGTACCACCTGCCGTCGACGTTCGACGTGGACGAGCTCGACGCCAAGCTCGGCGGTGACCTCGGTTTCGTGAAGTATCTCGGCGTGCCGGGCGACGGCGGCACGCTGTCGGTGACCCTCGCCATCCGCTCCGACGACGCCGATCTGCGCGCTGCTCTCGGTGACGCCGACCGCTTCGACCAGGCGTGCCGGGCCCTGCCGGGTCCCGACCAGTTCTTCACCCACGGCCCGCTCGAGCCCATTGGCGGCGTGCGGCCCATGGGCGGGCTGCTCAACCGCATCCGCACCTTCACCGACGACGCGGGCGCGCCCACTGTCCTCGGCTTCCACGCCATCGGCGACGCCCACACGTGCACCAACCCCCTCTACGGGCGGGGCTGCTCGCTCGCGTTCCTGCAGGCGGTGATGCTGGCCCAAGCGACGGCCAAGCACCCCGGCGACGCGGTCGCTCGCGCCAAGACCTACGAGGCCGACAACCAGCGCGAGGTCGAGCCGTGGTTCGAGGTGTCGGTGCAGATGGACAAGGCAGGCGCCGACCCGGCTGGGTTCGCGGGAGCCGGCGGGGGTGACGGCGAAGGCGCCAAGGGCATGGCCGCCCTGTTCGTCGCCGCCGAGACGGATCCCATCATCGGCCGCGGCATCGCCCGCTTCTTCAACCTGCTCGCGACGCCCGCTGACCTCATGGCCGACGCCGAACTGCTGACGCGCATGGCCGAGGTCATGGCCAATCCCGACGCGTATCCCATCCCGCGCCAGGAGGGCCCGTCCCGGCGCGAGCTGCTCGAGACCCTCGACGCCGTCCCAGGAGCTGCCTGATGCCCACCGAACTCACCGAGCGCACGATCGCCACCAACGGGGTCGAGCTCAACGTCGTCGAGGCCGGCACCGGCCCCGCCGTCGTGCTGTGCCACGGCTTCCCCGAGCTGTCGTACTCGTGGCGCCACCAGATCCCAGCGCTGGCCGAGGCGGGCTACCGCGTGATCGCGCCCGACCAGCGCGGCTACGGCAAGTCGAGTCAGCCCGAGGCGATCACCGACTACGACATCACCCACCTCATCGGTGATCTCACCGGCGTGCTCGACGCCCTGGGCGAGGAGAAGGCCGTGTTCGTCGGGCACGACTGGGGCTCGATGGTGGTGTGGCAGATGGCGCTGCTCGCCCCCGAGCGCATGAACGGGGTGGTCGGCATGAGCGTGCCGTACCTGCACCGCGGGCCGATGCCGCCCATCCAGATGATGCGCAACGTGTTCGGCGACAACTTCTTCTACATCCTCTACTTCCAGGAGCCCGGTGTCGCCGAGGCCGAGCTCGGGCGCGACGCAGCCACGACGATGCGCAAGCTGCTGGCCGGCGCCATCGTGGAAGAGGGCGCCATGCCCGACCCGGCGATGTTCGCCAACGACGGTCGCGGATTTGCCGAGCGCATGGCCGAGCCCGAGAAGCTGCCCGACTGGCTCACCCAGGAGGAGCTCGACCACTACGCGGCCGAGTTCTCGCGCACCGGGTTCCGGGGCGGCGTCAACTGGTACCGCAACATGGACCGCAACTGGGAGCTCACCGAAGCGGTGGGCGACAACAAGGTGCAGATGCCGTCGCTGTTCATCGGCGGCAAGCTCGACCCCGTACTGGTGATGACGCCGCCCACGAGCGGCGAGGAGTGGCTGGCCGACCACCGAGGCACGGTGATCATCGACGGCGCCGGCCACTGGGTGCAGCAGGAGAAGCCCGACGAGGTCAACGCGGCCCTCATCGGTTTCCTCGACGACGTGTGCCGCGACAAGGGCTGAGGGAGCCGACATGACGACCCGCGCACCGATCAACTTCGGCGTGTTCTACGCGCCGTTCCACCCGGTCGGGCAGGACCCGACGCTTGCCCTCGAGTACGACCTCGAGCGCGTCGTCGAGCTCGACCGTCTCGGCTTCGACGAGGCGTGGTTCGGCGAGCACCACTCGGGCGGGTACGAGATCATCTCCTGCCCCGAGATCTTCATCGCCGCCGCAGCCGAGCGCACCAAGCACATCAAGCTCGGCACCGGCGTCGTGTCGCTCCCCTACCACCACCCCTGGCTGGTGGCCGACCGCCTCGTGCTGCTCGACCATCTCACGCGCGGCCGGCTGATCTTCGGCGCCGGCCCCGGCGCACTCCCCACCGACGCGTTCATCATGGGCATCGACCCCGTCGACCAGCGCCGCATGATGGAGGAGTCGCTGGAGGCGATCCTCGCCCTGCTGCGCAGCGACGAGCCGGTCACGCGTGAGACCGACTGGTTCACCATGCGCGACGCGCGGCTGCAGGTGCGTCCCTACAGCCACCCGCACTTCGAGGTGGCGGTAGCGGCCATGGTGTCGCCGTCGGGTCCCCGCCTGGCGGGACAGCACGGCGTCTCGTTGTTGTCGCTGTCGATGTCGGTGGTGGAGGGCTTCGCCGCCGTCGGCCAGGCGTGGGGCGTGGTCGAGGAGCAGGCGGCCAAGGCGGGCCGGCCCGCACCCGACCGCAGCACGTGGCGCGTCCTCGGCAACGTCCACATCGCCGAGACGCGTGACCAGGCCATCGAGGACTGCACCCACGGCCTCAAGCGGTTCGCCGACTACTTCGGCGGCGGCGCCGGCTTCCTGCCGTTGGCCAACCAGGTCGACGGCCCGCCCAAGACCGAGCGCGACTTCGTCGAGCAGTACGCGGCGGGCGGCGGCGTGTGCATCGGCACGCCCGACGATGCCATCGAGTACATCGAGGGACTGCTCACGCAGTCGGGCGGGTTCGGCACGTTCATGCTCCTGGGCCACGACTGGGCCGACCCCGAAGCGACGATGAAGAGCTACCGGTTGTTCGCCCGCGAGGTCATCCCCCACTTCAAGAACCGGCTGGCCGCGCCGCGGACGTCGCACGACTGGGCCACCGGCAAGCGGGCCGAGATCTTCGGACGGGCCGGGCAGGCCATCATGAACGCCATCACCACCCACGTGGAGGAGAAGCAAGCCGACGCGGCGACCGACAAGGCGCCCGTCTCGAGCGGAGAGGCGAACTGATGCGAGCGGTGGCACTGCGCAAGGGCGAACTGCTGGTGCGCGACGACCTGCCCGACCCCAAGCCGGAGTTCGGCCAAGTGCTGGTGCAGGTGAAGGCGTGCGGCATCTGCGGGTCCGACCTGCACTTCGCCAAGCACGGCGGCCAGATGATCGAGCTCGGCGCCCAGATGGAGGGCATGCCGGCGATGGGTGGTGACGCCGGCGCCATGCGCCCCGACGTGGACACCCAGGACATCTTCATGGGTCACGAGTTCGCGGCCGAGGTGCTCGACAGCGGCCCCGACACGGTCGGGCCGGCGCCCGGCACGATCGTCACGTCGATCCCGATCATGCTCACCGCCACCGGCGTGCGCGACCTCGCCTACAGCAACTCGCTGCCGTCGGGCTACGGCGAACAGATGCTGCTGTCGGCCCCGATGCTGGTCGAGGTCCCCAACGGTCTCGACCCCCGGCACGCCGCGCTCACCGAGCCGATGGCCGTGGGCCTGCACGCGGTGAACCGGTCGGAGATCAAGCAGGGCGAGGGCGCGTTGGTGTTGGGCTGCGGGCCCGTCGGCCTGGCCGTGATCGCCGCCCTCAAGCTCAAGGGCATCGAGCCGATCGTCGCCAGCGACTTCTCGCCGGCGCGGCGACAGCTGGCCCAGACGATGGGCGCCCACTCGGTGGTCGACCCGGCCGACGAGTCGGCGTTCGCAGCCTGGGCGCGCGAGGGCGGCGCCAAGCAGCTGCACGTGTTCGAGGCCATCGGCGTGCCCGGCATCATCAACGACGCCATGCGAGTGGCGCCGATGCGGACCAAGATGACCGTCGTCGGGGTGTGCATGCAGCCCGACACGATCACCCCGTTCTTCGGCATCGCCAAGGAGCTCAACGTGCAGTTCGTGCTGGGGTACGACCCGATGGAGTTCGCGGGCAGCCTGCGCTCGATCGCCGAGGGCGACATCGACGTGCGCCCGATGATCACCGGCGAGGTCAACCTCGACGGCGTCGCGGGCGCCTTCGAGGCCCTCGGCAACCCCGACGAGCACTGCAAGATCCTGGTGGTGCCGTAACCCACCCACAACCGAGGAGCGCGTGTGCCCAAGGCCACCATGCACGAGACGGAGCGGCTCTCGTTCGCCGGCGCGGTCGACGCCGACGGGCACATCCTCGAGCCGCCCGACCTGTGGGAGACGTACCTCGAGCCTGAGTACCGCGATCGTGCACTGCGGATCACGCGTGACGAGAACGGTCTCGAGGAGCTCGAGATCGGCGGCAAGCGTTCCGTGATGTCGCGGCGCGGCTTTCCGTCGACGCTCGGGGCGATGGGCGACCCTGACCTCGGCAAGATCATGTTCGACCCGGACCGGACCTACTACGACGAAGCGCCGTTCGGTTCGATGGATCCCGACGAGCGGTTGAAGGTGCTCGATGCCGAGAACATCGACGCGGCGATCCTGTACACGACCGTTGGATTGTTGTGGGAGGCGGAGCTCGAGGACCCGGAACTGTCACAGGCCTACACGCGGGCCTACAACCGGTGGATCTGCGACTTCTGTCGCGACTCACCGCGGCTCGTGCCGACCGCGCATCTCTCGCTGAGC
>JAFATL010000504.1 GCA_019243975.1 Actinomycetota bacterium
TGTTCCTCGTGGCCGGTCCGTTGTTCGGCGAGCACGTGCGCGGGCGCGACGTGGCGTGGACGGCGACGGCCATCGGTGGCGTCGCGTTGGTTGTGTTCGGCGCCCACTCGGCGCACGGGCACGAGTTCAAGGGCGACCTGCTGGCGGTGGGCGCGCTGTTCGCGTGGTCGTACTACTTCGTGGCGTCGAAGAAGGCGCGCCAGCAGTTGGGCGCGCTCGAGTACCAAACAGGTCTGACCCTCGTCTCCGCAGCCGTGGCCACGCCCATCGCCCTGCTGTCGGGCCAGGCGCTGGGCCCGGGCCACTACGACGGCACCACGTGGATGTGGCTGTTCCTCATCGTGGCGAGCGGCGCCGTCGGCCACCTGTCGATGAACTACGCCCACGCCCACGTGCAGCTGACGATCACCTCCCTGCTCACCCTCAGTACCCCGGTCACCAGCGCCGCCGGCGCCGCCGTCTTCCTGCACGAGGGCCTGTCCTGGCCCCAGGCCTTCGGCATGGCCGTCGTCCTCGCCGCCCTCGGCGTGGTGGTCACCGGCCACAACCGAGCCACCGCCGCGCTCGGCTGACGTCCAGGGGCCGATCGAGGGCTGGTTTCCGACCCTCCACCGGCACTTGGACGCTGCGTTGGGAGCGGTTCCCCGTAACTGTCACACCCCGTCGGTACGGTTGCTGGCATGTACCGGACCGACGGGCGGCTGGTCGTGAGTGCGACCGATCTGGTGGGGTTCCTCCTCTGCGAGCACCTCACCACGCTGTCGGGCCGCGTCGCCGCGGGGGAGCTGGTGGCGCCCGAGCAGGACGACCCCGAGCTGCAGGTCCTACGTGATCGGGGCCTGGAGCACGAGGCCGCCTACCTGGCGCAGCTGGAGGCCGAGGGCCTGTCGATCGTGCGGGTGTCGGAGGACGACGGGTCGGTCCCCGTGCAGCAGCAGGTCACGGCGGCGGCCCTCGACGGCGAAGCCGACGTGGTGTTCCAGGGCGCGTTCTGGGACGACGCCGACCGCGCTCACGGCGTGACGTGGCGCGGCCACGCCGACTTCCTGCGGCGCGTCGAGGGCGGCGCCGGCTACGAGCCGGAAGACACCAAATTGGCGCGGCACGTGAAGCCATCGGCCGTGCTGCAGCTCTGCAACTACGCGGAGCTGCTCGGGCACGTGCAGGGCCACGACCCCGAGTTCCTCCACGTCATGCTCGGCGGCCACGACCGCGTGAGCCTGCGCTACCGCGAGTTCGCGTCGTACTACCGGCTGGCCAAGGCCCGCTTCCTCGACGCCATCGCCGCCGGCGCGCCCACCGAGCCGTACCCGGTGTCGCACTGCAACCTGTGCCGCTGGCAGGCCACGTGCGAGCGCCAGTGGCTGGCCCTCGACCGCCCGTGGCTGGTCGCCGGCATCGGACGCGAGCAGGCTCGCAAGTTGGCCAAGGTCGGCATCACCACCGTGCGCGAGCTGGCCGACGGGCCCGAGACGGTGACCATCAAGGGCATGAGCACGGGCGTCTACGAGCGGGCTCGCCGCCAGGCCGGGCTGCAACTGTCGGCCCGCGCCGTGCCGCTCGACTCGCCCCCGCCCTACGAGCTGCTCGAGCCGGCCGAGGGCGTTGGGTTGTCGGTGCTGCCCGAGCCGTCGCCCGGCGATCTGTTCTTCGACATGGAGGGCGACCCGTTCGTCGGCGAGCACGGCATCGAGTACCTGTTCGGCGTGGGCTGGATCAACGACGCCGGCGAGTTCACCTACAAATCGTTCTGGGGCCACACGCCGGCCGAGGAGCGGGCCGCCTTCGAAGCGTTCGTCGACTTCGTGCAGGAGCGGCGCGCCGTGCACCCCGACCTGCACGTGTACCACTACGCCGCCTACGAGCGGACCGCGCTGGGCAAGCTCATGGGCCGGCACGCCACGCGGGAGGACGAGGTCGACAGCCTGTTCCGCGACAAGGTGCTGGTCGACCTGTACCGGGTCGTGCGCCAGTCGGTGCTGGTGGGCGTGCCGTCGTACTCGATCAAGAAGCTGGAGCCCCTCTACATGGGCGCCCGCCACGGCGAGATCAACGACGGCGCGTCGAGCATTGTCGAGTACGAGAAGTGGCTGCGCACCCAGGACCACAAGGTGCTGGCCGCCATCGAGGACTACAACCTGGTCGACTGCGAGTCCACGTGGCTGCTGCGCGACTGGCTCGAGGCGCGGCGCGCCGAGGCGGCCGACGAGTTCGGCATCGAGATCGCCCGGCCCCGCCCGCCGGCGGCGATGCCCGCCGTGGAGGACGCCACCGAGACGGCGCGGCTGGCCGGCCTGCTCGTGCCCGATCCCGACGACCCCGGTCTCGACAAGCACAAGTGGCTGCTGGCCCAGCTGCTCGACTGGCACCGCCGGGAGGCGAAGCCGGAGTGGTGGCAGTACTTCCGCCGCGTGCTCGACGCCACCGACGACGACTTCGTCGCCGATTCCGAGTCGATCGGCGGCCTCGAGTTCATGCAGGAGATGGAGCCCGACGCCAAGTCGAAGGTCTACCGCTATGCCTTCGACCCCGAGCAGGAGTACAAGCTCGCCGTCGGCAAGAAGCCGCTCGACCCCGCCACCGAGCGCATCCGGCTGGAGGGCGGCGACCCGCCCGCCCGCGTCGGCGAAATCGTGGCGCTCGACGGAGTGACGGGAACCATCGATCTCCGTCGAGCGGCCACGTCCAACGCGCCCCACCCGCGGGCGCTCATCCCCGGGGCGCCGATCAACACCAAGGTGCAACAGGAGGCGTTGCGGCGCATGGCCACCTGGGTCATCGAGCACGGCCTCGACGGTGCCGGTTCCTACCGAGCGGCGCGCGACCTGCTGGTGGGACGGGCGCCGCGTGTCGACGGCGTCACCGAGGGCGAGCCGCTGCGACGCGACGGCGAGTCGTTGCTCGACGCCGCCATCCGGTGCGCGTCCGACCTACGCGACAGCTACCTGCCCGTCCAGGGTCCGCCCGGTTCGGGGAAGACGTGGACGGCCACGCGGGTGATCGTCGACCTCGTGCGCCAGGGCAAGCGGGTGGGGATCACCGCCAACAGCCACGCCGTCATCGGCCAGCTGCTGTGCCAGGTGGCCGACGAGGCCGACCGAGCCGGGATCGATCTGCGGGCCATGCAAAAGGCCGACGAAGAGGACGCGTGCGGGCACCCGCTCGTGCAGCGGGCGAGCAACGACGAGATCGAGGCG
>JAFATL010000533.1 GCA_019243975.1 Actinomycetota bacterium
GATGGACATCGACTCGTACGAGAACGGCGTGCCGTCGTGGGTCGACCTCGGCACCGCTGACCTGCCGGCAGCGCGGGCGTTCTACACGGGCCTGTTCGGTTGGGACATCCAGGAGGGTCCGCCCGAGACCGGCGGCTACTCCATCGCTCATTTGCGCGGCCGCGCCGTGGCCGGGCTCGGTCCCCAACAGAACCCGGGCCCGCCCGTGTGGGCGAGCTACGTCAACGTCGACGACGCCGACAAGACCGCCGCGCTGGTCAAGGAGAACGGCGGCACGTTGTTCATGGACCCCTTCGACGTGATGGACGTGGGCCGCATGGCGTTCTTCGCCGACACGGTCGGAGCCGTGATCGGCATGTGGCAGCCGAAGGAGCACAAAGGCGCCGGCGTCGTCAACGAGCCGGGCGCGTTCTCGTGGAACGAGCTCATCACCGACGACCTCGACAAGCCCAAGGCGTTCTACGCGGCGGTGTTCGGCTGGCGGGGCGAGTCGTACGGCCCGACCGACCAGCCCGGCGGTTACACCGAGTTCAAGCTGGGCGATCGCTCGATCGCCGGCATGATGCTGAAGAACGCCAACATGCCCGCCGAGATGCCCAACAACTGGGGCGTCTACTTCACCGTCGACGGCACCGACGAAGCCGTCGAGCAGGTCACGAAGCTGGGCGGCTCCGTCGTGGCCCCGCCGATGGACATCGAGCCCGGCCGCCTGGCGGTCGTCGCCGACCCCACCGGCGCCGTCTTCAACATCCTCACGCCCAAAGCAGGGCTCAACGGGTAGCCAGATACGCCTCGCCCCGCGGAGATAAGCGGTACCCGGGGCTGAAGCTGATGGTGAGGCCGAGGGCCTTGAGCTTGCGGACGTCGGCCTTGAACTCGAGGCGCTCGCGGCCCATGGCCTCGGCCAGGTCGCCGGCGCGCACCTGCGGCATCGTGGCGATGAGGGCGAGGGTCTGGCGCGTCCACGGGCCGTAGGAGCTGACGGCGTCGAGGCGGTCGAGGCGCTTGTCGAGCTCGGCGATGTCGTCAGTCGTCAGGTCGGCGCGTTGTTGCAGTTCGGCGCGCGGGTCGGGCGCTTCGTCCAGGTGGAACTGGACGCGGTAGACGGGCAAGACCGGGTCGCCCCGGAGGGCGGCGCGCACGTCGGCGGCCGACGCGAACCCACTGCGGTGGGCATCGGCCTTCGTGATCTTGGCCGGGTCGACCACGTCGACCGCGTCGACGCGCACGATG
The DNA here is from genome assembly GCA_019243975.1 of Actinomycetota bacterium. Lineage (GTDB taxonomy): Bacteria > Actinomycetota > Acidimicrobiia > Acidimicrobiales > JAFATL01 > JAFATL01. The sequence goes on from JAFATL010000533.1 coordinate 1,234, forward strand.
CCCGCGGGCGTGCGGTTGGTGTTGCCGGCCTTGGCCTGCGGTCGCTTCCACCGCCGGAACGTGACGGTCACCGTCCCGTCGCGGATGCCGTCCCAGAACCGCTGCTCGAACAGCACGTCAGATCAGTGACGAACGCCCGTCGGTGTTGAACCAGTCGGCCGTAAGTCGCAAGCCCGGCACGCCCTCGCGCGACTGGATCTCCTCGTAGGTGCGCTTGTAACCGGTGTGCTTGATGCGCCACTCGCCGCCGACCTTCACGTAGTCGTCGGTGTAGAAGGCGGCGCCACGAATCGTCACACCGCCGGTGCCGCCCTCGCCGCTGAGGACGACGACGTCCTCCAAGGCCCACACACCTCGTGCCGTGTCGGGGCCGGTCAGGTCGATCTCGGGGTGATGACACTTGTGGCTCGTGAGCATCGACGTCGTGCCCATCGACGTGCGCAGGAAGTCCATGATGCCGGCCCGATCGCTGAACACCGCCGCCCCGCCGCCGTAGCTGGCGGTGGCGTCCTCGGTGAAGAGCTGCTCCAGCTCGTCCCACAGCTTCTGGTCGAGGCAGCGCAGGTACGCGTACTTGAGCCGCTCGATGGCGTGGATCTCGACGAGGTCAGCCGGCTCCATCGCCCACCTCCCGGGCCAGATACGCGTCGAGGCCGGCCATGGCGTCGGCGAACACCTGGCCGACGATCTCGGGCAGAGTGCCGAGCAACGGGATGACGTCGGCCGTGGGATCGATGGCGAACGTCCACCGCACCACGGAGTGGTCGCCCTTGGGCTCCACCACCCAGTCCTCGACCAGGGCGTGGAACATGTCGGCGCTGCTCTCGTCGATGCGGTACGCCCACCGCGTGGGCTCGTCCCACGCCAGCATCGTCTCCCGGTAGGTGATGCCGGTCATCGACACCTCGCGGCGCGTGCCGACGCCGCGCGGCCCGTCGCCTTCGTAGGAGCCGCGCTCCAAGCCGGGGAACCACCG
>JAFATL010000537.1 GCA_019243975.1 Actinomycetota bacterium
GGCCTTGTCGACGATCGCCGGCGCGGTGGCGAGGATCTCGTGCACCCGCTCGGCTGACGCCACTGCCCGCTGCGCCTGGGCGATCAGCATGCCGAGCATGCGCAGCGGCCAGATCAGCAGCGCCACGTAGACGTTGAACGCCAGCAGTTCGCCGATGGTGAGGTGGCCCTGGACCACCTGGTGGCCGCCGTACCAAAGGACGGCGATCATGCCGACGGTGGGGAAGAAGTCGATGATCGGGTTGAACGACGCCCGAATGCTGGCCGCTTTCACGGCCCGGTCGTAGACGCGGCCGGCGCGATCGCGCAGGCGCGACGACTGCAGCGTCTCAGCGCCGAAACCCTTGATCACGCGAATGCCGGTGACCGTCTCCTCCACCACGGTGGCGACGCCGGCCAGCTCCTGCTGCAGCTCCATCGACACCGGGTGCACCGAAGACGAGAACCGCTTGGCCGCCACGTTGACGAGCGGCAGCGTTCCCAACGCGAGCAGGGCGAGGCCCGCGTTCATCTTGAGCAGGATGATCGCCACCAACAGCACGGTGAGGAAGTTGGACACCGTGATGGGGATCAGCACGACGAAACCCTGGATCTGCTGCAGGTCGGTGGCGGCGCGCGACATGAGCTGGCCCGTCTGCGACTGGTCGTGGAACGCGAAGTGCAGACGCTGCAGGTGGGCGAACAACCGCTGGCGCAGCTCGGTCTCGGTGCGCCACGCCGTGCCGAACGCGAGGTAGCGGCGCACCCCGACGCACAGCGCCGACACCATGCCGACGCCGACGATGATCAGCGACCACATCAGCAGCGCGTGCGTGCCGTGGTGCTTGGGCGTGATGCCGCGGTCGATTGCCTCCCGCACGAGCGTGGGCACCGACACCTTGCACAGCGTCCACACCAGGCCGGCGATGACACCGACGATGACTTGGCCCTTGTGCGGCTTGGTCGCCTCGAGGATCAGTCGCCAGCCGGACCGGCGCGACTGATCAGGCGTGGAAGGCGGCATCGACTGCAGTTTACCGGGGGGACGAGAACCGGTTCTCGTTGATTTCGCCGGAGGCGAACAGCGGAATTAACACGTGTGCACGGCGCGGTTCGCGTTGATGCGACCGGGCGACGCGGCCGTGAGGTGGTCGGCCGTGTTCTTGATGCAGTTGAGGATCTGCCAGTTGCGTAGACCCTTCGACGCCAGCAGGGCCGCCTCGCCGGAGACGAACGGCGCGGCCATCGACGTCCCCGCCATGTAGTCGTAGCCCGCGCTCGGCGAGCAGACCGTGGCCGGCTTGCTGCGCAGGAAGGTCGACACGATGTCGTCCTCGCAGAACACCAGGCCCGAACCGCCCGGCGCGGTCACGAAGTTGGACGAATTGGCGCCACCGTTCGAGAAGTACGACGGCGTGTCGTTGCGGTCGGTCGCGCCCACACAGATCACGTGAGCCTCGGCCGCCGGTTCCGCACACAGCGGAGCCGACTGGTTGCCGGCGGCCACCACGATCACCGCGCCGGCGGACCAGGCCTGGTCGATGGCGCGGTGCAGGTCGTCGTTCTCGCCCAGCACGGTGCCGACCGTGCCCAGCACGGTGTCCTCGCCCAGCGAAAGGCTGATCACGTTGGCGTGGTGGGCGGTGGCGTAGCGGATGCCGGCGGTGATGCGGTCGCTGTCGCCCTCGCCATTGGCGTCGAGCACGCGCACCGGCAGGATCTTGGCCCTCGGGGCCACGCCCGCCCCGCCCTGCCCGTTGCCCGCGATCGCGGCCGCTATGCCCGCCACGTGGGTGCCGTGGCCGTGGGCGTCCTGGGGCGTGTTGTCGTTGTCGACGAAGTCATGACCAGTCGGCAGCACGTTGGCGGCCAGATCGGGGTGGCCCAGGTCGACGCCGGTGTCGAGGATGGCGATGACCGCCCCCGCGCCCTGCGTGACGCTCCACGCCTGGGGAGCCTGCACCTTGTCGAGACCCCACTGCAGCGGGCGCAGCGGGTCGCCCGCCGCCGGGCTGGGCGGGGCGAACACCGCCAGGCACGCCAGTGCCGCTGCCGCCGCCAGCACCACCGTCGAACGTCGCAAAACCCCAGCCTCCCGATCTACGGAGCTACGCCGAACAGCTCCTCCCCCATGAGTTCGGCAGCCGCCCGTACGGAACCTTCTTCCGGATCCCCCACGAACAGGGCGAGCCGGGCGCCCAGACCGGCCGCCTGGGCCGCCCGGGCCAGGGCGCCGGCGTCGGGATCGACCAGCACGACCGCAACCCCGGTGGCCAACAGGTCCGCAAGAGGCGTTGCGGCCCCCGCGATGACCGCGAACCCGGTCTTCTCGTCACCCACCCCCGCAGCTTGGCCCGGCCCTAGGGACCTGCGCTTCAAGCTTGACGCTCTGCGTGCCGATTGAGCAGGCAGGAAGCGTCCTCGGAGGGAACGTTGCGGTTCGAACATCTAGCGGTGCGCACGGACGACGAAGAGCTGGGCATGGAGTTCCATGACCGCCTGACGATCGTCAGTGGGCTGGGCCATGCGGAACGGCGGGAGATGGTCGACCTTCTGCTGAACTCCCTGACCGGCGGCCGCCGGGAGACGAGCGTGCTGCGCTACGTCGACGGCACCGGTCGGGTGGTGCTGGCCGAGGCGCACGACGGCAAGGTCGTCTTCACGTTCGAAGACGGCACGCCCGCGCCTGACCCGCTGGCGCCCTTGGGCCTCGACCTGGCCGGCCTGCGCCGCATCAGCCACGTGCGGGGTACCGACATGGACCGGCTGGCCGCGACCACGAGCGGCCCCGTGCCGCCCGAGCTGGACGAGGCGCGCCGCATGCTGAGCGAGCTCCGCGAGCAGCTCGAGGTGGCCGACGACGCCCAGCGCGAGCTCGAGGCCCTCCGCTACCAGCTGGCCGGCGTCGACGAGCAGCTGCGCGACGTCACCGCCGGCGCCCCCCGGCGCCAGTTCGCCCGCCTCGTGCTGCAGCTGCAGCAGGTGCGTTCAGAGGCCGCCCTCGCCGGCGAGCAGGCAGGCCTGGCCGCCGCCGATGTGGAGCTGCTCTCGGTCGCCCGCGACGTCCGCGCCCTGGCCGGTCGCTGGGAGGGCGCGGTTGCGCAGGCCGAGGAGGCCCGGGCCAAGTTCGGCACGCGCGCCCGCCTCGACGCCGAGGAGCTGGCCCACGCTGCCACCATGCCCGACCACGTCCCGGTCGAGCTCCCCGGCCTGGCCGCCGAGCTGGCCATGGCCGAGAGCATCCGCGGCGAGCTGGAGGCCCAGCTCCCGGCGCCGACGACCAGCAAGAAGCAGAAGAAGCCGTCGCATCCCGCCGTCCCCCAGCTGGCTCGCGCCGATCAGGACACCCTGTGGCGGGCGGCCCGGGCGGTCGAGGTGGCCGACGAGCGCGTCAACGAAGCGTCGCTCGCCCTCGGCGGTCTCGACGGCGGCGCCGGCATCACCCCGGCGATCGTGCAAGAGCTCGACGACGCCCACGACGAGCTGGAGCGTGCCGAGGAGTCGGTGTGGAAGGGCATGGACCTGGCCCGCAAGGCCGCGGTGGTCGCCGCCTTCCTGACCGTGCTGTGCCTGGTGATCCTGCTCATGGGTTGGGGCCCGAGCGTGCGCGGCATCCCCGTCGTCCCCCTGCTCGCCGGCGTGGCAGTCGCCGGCACCGGCGGCCTCGTCGCATGGCTGCGCACGGCGCCTCGCCGACGCGTCGCCGCGGCCAAGGCCCGTGAGGTCGCCGCCCTCGAGGCGGCGGGCGTACCGACGTACCTCGCGTTCCAGATGCGCCGCATCGACCCGACGCTCGACCGCAACGCCGCCCAGGCTCTGGAGAACGCGCTGGCCGACCAGAAGCGAGCTCAGTCCCGCTGGGACGCGCTGTCGGGTGGCGAGATCACGGCCGCCGCCGCCCTCGCCGTCGAGGACGAGGTGCGGGCCCAGTCCGCCGCGCTGCGCGCCATCGAAGGCGACACGTCCGACGAACTCCGGCGGCGCCTGGTCGACGAGGCCGAGCCGGCCGTGGACCGGGCCCGCAAGGCCGTGCTGGCGGTGTGCGCGCCGTTCGGCGTGACCGACACCGACCACGCCATGGAGGAGGTCGAGGCCGCGGTCGAGCTGGCCAAGACCGCCCGCATGCAGACCACCCTCGAGACTGTCGAGGCGGCCGAGCGGGAGGCGACCGCCGCACTCGCAGCCGTGCTCGAGCCGCTCGGGTACGTCGAGCCGACGCCCCTCGACATGCGCGTGCGCGCCTTCGAGTCGGCCGCGGTCGAGGCCGACGCTCGACAGACGGCGCGCGCCCACGCCCGTCCCGCCGAGCAGGTCGAGGCCGACCTGGTGCGACTGGAGGCCGAGGTGCGGCTGCAGGCGCAGCCGGGTTGGGCCATGACGGCGACGCCGGCCGACGTCGAGGAGCCCAACATCGACGACCTGCAGCGCCAGCGCACCGACCTGTACGGCGCATGTTCGGCGGCGGAGGCCCGCATCCCCGATGTGCAGCGCCTGCGGGATCGGGCCGACACTCTCGAGCGCCGCGTCGAGGTGCTGGAGACCGAGATCGGGCTGGCGTCGAGCCGGGGCCAGGCCGATCCCGAGCTGGTCGAGCAGCACCTGCTCGGTCGCCTCGCCATCGCCCGCCGGGCCGGCGGCTTCGAGTCGCTGCCGCTGCTGCTCGACGAACCGTTCGACGCGGCCAGCGACACGCGCGTCGACGCGTTGCTCGACATGATCGACCGCCTGTCCGATCGCGTGCAGCTGATCTTCCTCACCGACGACAGCCGCGTCGTCGGCTGGGCCCGGGCCCGCCGCAGCAACAACAGCTTCTCGCTGCTCGAGCCGACGCCCGAGACCGTTTAGCTGCTGGGACGCAAGTCCAGGATCTGGCCGCGGACTTCGCGTTCCGCGGCGTAGATGACGTCGAGGATCTCGCCGGCGATGAGCTCGTCACGCTCGAGGAGCGCGTCGCGCAGGGCTTCGACGATGTGACGGTTGTCGCCGAGCAGCTGCTCGACGCGCGCCTTGTTCTCCACGAGGATCGCCTCGATGCGCTCGCGGCCCTCGTCGGTGGCGACGACCTTGGCGGTGAGGTTGGCCGGGCCACCGGTCTGCACCGCCTCGTAGGACAGCAGCGAGCCGGCCATGCCGAGCGAGCCAACCATCATGGCGGCCGCGTTCGTCGCCGCCGCCAGGTCGGCCGAGGGACCCGTCGTCGTCTCGCCGAAGAACAGCTCCTCGGCCACCAACCCGCCGAGGGAGATCTGGATATGCGCCTCGATCTCGGCCTGCGTGCGCAGGAAGCGCTCCTCCGTCTCAGAGTGGCCCATGAGCCCCAGGGACTCGGCCCGCTTGATGATCGACAGCACGTCGAGCTTGCGGGTGGTGCCGGCCAGGTAGGCGATGGCGGCGTGGCCCGACTCGTGGGTGGCGATCGTGCGCCGCTCGGCCTCGGTGTACTCGACGGGCTGACCGAGCCCGATCTCCTCGGTGAGCTTGGCCCGCTGGATGTCGCGCCACGCCATGCTCTCGGCGCCCCGCCGCAGCGCCCACACCAGCGCCTCGTCGAGGACGTGCTCGATCATCACGGGCGAGTAGCCCGACGTCTGCGCGGCCAGGCTGTTGCGGCGGTCCTCGTCGTCGAGCTCGGGCTCGTGCGCCTTCTTGTCGAGGTAGTAATCGATGATCTCGCGCCGGCCCGTGCGGCTGGGCAGGTCGAAGAACACCGAGCGGTCGAAGCGACCGGGACGCAGCAACGCGGGGTCGAGGTCCTTGGCCCGGTTGGTCGCGCCGATCACGAGGATGTTGGCCTGGTGGGGCTTGGGCTTGCGCAGTTGGCGCTGCGCCGGCAGCCACCGGTTGAGCCCGTCGATGAACCAGCCGTAGACGCGCATGCCGCGCGTGGGCTGGTCGAACGACTGCAACTGGATCAGCAGCTCGTTGACGACACCGCTGATGCCTTCGCGGTTGGTCGACGCACCCATGCCGGCGCGCGCCGCGCCGATGGCGTCGATCTCCTCGATGAAGCCGATGGCACCGCCTTCGCGCCGGGCGTAGGCGCGCAGGGCCTTGAAGTACGAACGGATCTTGCGGTTGGTCTGGCCGTAGTACATCGACTGGAACGCCGACGACGACACGAAGAGGAACGGCACACCGGCTTCACGCGCCATGGCCTTGGCCATGTAGGTCTTGCCGGTGCCGGGCGGGCCTTCGAACAGGATGGCGCGGCGGGGCGTGCCGCCCATGCGCTCCTTGAACGTCTTGTGGGCGAGGAACAGGTTGAGCGTCTTGACGACCTCGTCGACGACGACGTCGGCGCCCTTCACGTCCTCGAGCGAGATGTCGATCTCACTGGGCCGGTACAGCACGTGCGGCGAGCGACCCATGCCGAGCATCGGGCCGAGGAACGCGACTGCCATCAGCAGGATGAGCGCGATGCCGGGCAAGAACGGCATGAGGCTGGAGGACACGTGCGGCATGCCGAGGCGCACCGGGTTGCCGGCCAGCTGCCGGGCGCACCACCACAGCACGGCGAGCAAGCCGATCATCATCAGCTTGTGCACGCGGGCCCGCCGGGCCCGCTCCCGCGCCGCGGCCACATCCGCCGCCGCCTGCATCACCGTCGTGCCCCCCAGCATCTTGAGCTCGGCCATCGCCCATTCCTTTCTGGCACTGCGCTGGTTCACGTTCAGTGGTGAGGCCTATCTTCGCTCACTCTCCGTGGCTTTCCTGCCTAGGGCCAGGCACGGCAGCGGCGGGCGCGAAACATGTCCGGAATGCCGACCTCGCCGGTCGGGCGAACGAGCGCTATGCCCGGTTCAGGCTTCGAAGCGACCGAAGCCGCCGCGGTAGAACAGCAGCGGCTTGGCTTCGCGCGTGACCTCGAGGTCGAGGACGCGGCCCACGGTGATGACGTGGTCGCCCGCGTCGTGCTCGGTCTCGATGCGGCAGTCGATCCACGCCAGCGCGTCCTGCAGCACGGGGGACCCGGTGCCGGCGGAGTGCTTGTAGCCCACGCCCGCGAACTTGTCGCCGCCGCTGACGGCGAAGGCGCGGCACAGCGCTTCCTGGTCGTCGGCGAGGACGTTCACGCAGAACACGCCGGCCCGCTTGATGCCCGGGTAGCTGGTCGACGTCTTGCCCGGGAAGAACGCCACGAGGGGCGGGTCGAGCGAGACCGACGTGAACGACTGCGCAGTCAGCCCGACCGGCGCCCCGTCGTCCATGGCGGTGATGATCGTGATCCCGCTGGCGAAGTGCCCGAGGACCTGCCGGTAGTGCGCCGAGTCGATCGACGGCGCGGCGTTACGACTCAGATCGTCGGGAGATTGGCTCACGGATGCGGGAGGATATCGAGGGTCAGGCCCTCGTACGCAGCCAGCACCTCGGGCACGCCGAAGTAGGTGGCCGTGCAGCGCGCCCCGTCGAGCAACTCGTCGAGCTCGTCGTCGCTGTGCCCCGGGTCGTGATGGAACAGCACGAGCCGCTTGACCGCGGCCTCCTTGGCGACCAGCACCGCGTAGTCGACCGTGCAGTGACCCCAGTCGGACTTCTGCTGGTACTCCGCCGGCGTGTACTGCGCGTCGTGGATCAGCACGTCTACGCCGTCGCACAGCTCGAGCACGTGGTCGCTCACGGTGTTGAGGCCGGCGGGCGCCTGGTGGTCGCTGATGTAGGCCACGCTCACGCCGTCCCAGTCGATGCGGTAGCCCACGGTCGGGCCGCAGTGCGGCACCGGCCGCACCTTGACCTTGGCGTTGCCGATCGACAGGTCGTCGTCCATCACGTCGTGGAACTGCACGTCACCCTGGAGCTCGCTGAAGTGCACCGGGAAGTAGGGCGGGCACATGAACTCGCCGAACACGTCGTGCAGCGAGCCGCCCTCCTGCTTGGGGCCGTAGATGTCGAGGCGGGCGCCGGGGACGTGGATGGGGGGGAAGAACGGCAAGCCCTGCACGTGGTCCCAGTGGATGTGGGTGACCAGCGCCGTGCCGCAGAAGGAACCGTCGGTGGGCATCTCGAAGCCGAGCTGCCGCAGGCCCGTGCCGAGGTCGAAGATGAGCGGATCCTCGCCGTCGACAGTCAACGACACGCACGCGGTGTTCCCGCCGTACCGGGCGTTGGCTTCGCACGGGCAAGGGCACGAACCTCGCACCCCATGAAACTTGATCTTCAAAGGTTCCCCCCTTTGATGTCGTGGAGGTTACCCATGAGTGTCAACCCCACCTGCTCCTGTGACCGATGTCACTTGAGTGTTCCCAACTATCGTCCTCGGCATGTCCATCGGCGACGGCACGGTCGAAGCAAACGGTGTGACCTATGGCTATCTGGCCGACGGTCCGGAGGACGGACCGCTGGCGCTGTGCCTGCACGGTTTTCCCGATTGCGCGTGGACGTGGCGTCACCTTCTCCCCGACTTGGCGGCGGCCGGCTACCGCGCGGTCGCACCGTTCCTGCGGGGCTATGCACCAACCAGTGTGGCGCCGGACGGGCGCTATGACGGCGCGGCATTGGCGGACGACGTCGGCGCCCTGCACACCGCGCTCGGCGGCGATTCGCGCGCCGTGCTGATCGGCCACGACTGGGGCGCCGTGATCGCCTACGCCGCCAGCACCGCGCAGCCCGACAAGTGGTCGAAGGTGGTGGCGTCGGCCGTGCCCCCGGGCCCGGCGTTCATCACTGCGCTGCTCACCGACTACCGCCAGCAGAAGCGCAGTTGGTACATGTTCCTCTTCCAGATGCCGCTGGCCGACATCATCGTGGCCGGCAACGACCTGGCCTTCATCGACGGGCTGTGGGAGGACTGGTCACCCGGTTACGACGCCTCCGACGACGTGCCGCGCGTGAAGGATTCGCTGCGCGATCCCGCCAACCTGTCGGCCGCGCTCGGCTACTACCGGGCGATGTTCGGCGAGGCGTCGGCCGGCGCGGGCGCCGACCTCGGCTCCGGCGCCACACAGCCGCGGCTGTACCTGCACGGCGCCAACGACGGGTGCGTGGGCGTGGAGTGGGCAGGACCCACGGCCGAGGTGATCCAGGACGCCGGGCACTTCCTTCACGTCGAGAAGCCAGTGGAGGTCAACCAGCGCATCCTGGAGTTCCTGGCCTCATGACGCCTGCGGCCGACGGCATCGTCGCGGTGGTCTGGGAGGGCTGCCCGACGTGCCAGTTGGTCGCCCCCGTCATCGAGCAGCTGGTTGCCAGCGGCGCGATCAGCGTGCTGCACCGCGAAGAGACCGACAGCGGGCTGGAGGCGTCGTACCGCCTCGGCGTCGACACGGTGCCAACGCTGATCCGCGGGTCCGAGCGCATCGTCGGGTGGTCCCGCGACGCGTGGGAGAAGTTCACGGCCGTGCCGGGCCTCGGCGTCGGGATCCCCGACTACCGCCCCGGGTGCGGCTCGCGCACGCAGGAGCCGGGCGTGGTCGACGAGCTGGCCGAGCGGTTCGGGGCCGAGATGCTCACGGCGCGCCGCGTCGTGCTGGCGCCGCTCGAGGACGAGATGGAGGCGCTATTCGACCGGGGCTGGACCGACGGTCTGCCCGTCGTGCCGCCGACGGCGGCGCGGGTCATGCGCATGCTCGCCGGCACCACCCGGGCGCCCGACGAGGTCGTGGCGGTCGTGCCGCCGGATCTGGTCGACGCAACCGTCGAGAAGGTTGCGATCAACGCGGTGATGGCCGGGTGCAAGCCCGAGTACATGCCGATCGTGCTCGCCGCCGTCGAGGCCGCGTGCACCGACTCGTTCAACGGCCACGGCCTTCTGGCGACGACGTACTTCTCCGGCCCGGTGGTCATCGTCAACGGCCCGCTGGCGCGCGCCGTCGGCATGAACGGCGGCGGTAACGCGCTGGGCCAGGGCAACCGGGCCAACGCCACGATCGGGCGCGCCCTGCAGCTGGTGATCCGCAATGTCGGCGGGGGCAAGCCGGGCGGCGTCGACCGCGCCACGCTCGGCAACCCGGGCAAGTACTCGTTCTGCTTCGCCGAAGACGAGGACGGTTCGCCGTGGGAGTCGTTGTCGGTCGAGCGGGGGTTCTCGCCCGAGGCCACCACGGTGACGTTGTTCGCAGGCGAAGGGCCGCGCGGGATCGTCGATCAGCTGTCGCGCACGCCCGAGTCACTCGCACGCAGTCTCGCCGCCGGGCTGCAATCCGTGGCCCACCCGAAGTTGGTGCTCGGCTTCGACGCCGTGCTCGTCGTGTCACCTGAGCATGCGCGCGTGTTCGCCGAAGGCGGATGGGACAAGGCACGCCTGCGCAAGGAGCTGTTCGAGCTACTCACCCGCCCGGGCGCCGAGCTGATCCGGGGTGCGGGCGGCATCACCGAAGGCCTGCCCGAGGCGTTCAAGGACGCGGCCCTTCCGAAGTTTCGTGCCGATGGCTTGCTGATCGTGCACGCCGGCGGGCGGGCCGGCCTGTTCTCGTCCATCATCGGCGGGTGGGTCAACGGGGAGACGGGCAGCCAGCCCGT
>JAFATL010000587.1 GCA_019243975.1 Actinomycetota bacterium
GCCGGGCCGCCGCGTCGTCGAGGCTGACTGTCGGGTAACGGTCGTCGTTGTCGGCGAACACGTTGTCGACGCCGATGTGCGCGAGCAGCGACGACCCGTAGGTGCGGGCGTTGAACGTCATCCACGGCCGCCGCCAGCACGGCACGAACGCGCGTCGACGACGTTGCTTCTCCTCTTCCGGCAACGTGAATGCCGGACGTGTGAGTTCGAGCGCGTCCGCCAACTTCCCGAGCGCCGGCTCGACGTCGGCGAGGGACTCCACGGTGAGGACGACGATCTGGAGGCCGGCGGTTTCGATGGCGTCGGCATCTTCCTTGCGGTTCTCTTCATCGTTCATCACGACGAGGTCGGGAGCCAGGCGCGTGATTTCGGTGACGTCGGGGTTCTTGGTGCCGCCGACGGCGGGCAGTTCGGGGTGCTCGCAGAAGCGGGTGACGGCGATGGGCGTGACGCCCCAGGCCAGCAGCGTCTCGGTGACAGAAGGGACGAGGCTGACGACTCGCGGGCCCGCCGTCACATGCGTTCGAGCAGCTGCGCCTTCTTGGCGTCGAACTCGGCCTGCGAGATCACACCGCGCTGGCGCAACTCGTCGAGCTTGTCGATCTGCTCGGGGATCGACAGCTGCGCGGGCCCGCTGGCGCGCTGGGCGCTGCGCGTCTGCGAGCGCTCCATCTCGGAGTAGATGGCGTTCTGCACCTGCTGCGGCTTGGGTAGGTCGGAGAACGGCTCCTGGCCCCGCTCCCCCGCCGACTCGACCATCACGTCGCCCGCGCCGATGAGACGTTCGAAGAACGACTGGTTGATGCTGAGGTCGTTGATGCGCTCGAGCGGGATCTCGCGCACGCGCTTGGCCAGCACGCCCTTGCGGTCGATGAGGCGGTCGGTGGTGAGCACGAAGTTGTTGGTGACCCACGTGAGATAGCGCCACCCCAGCCAGATCAGGTTGACCAGCGCCAGGCCGAGGGGGACCAGGTACAGGTAGCTGACGTTGGTCGACGCCGCGAAGCCGGCGGCGACGAGCAGCAGCACGAGCGTGGCGACGGGCTTGACGAAGTACCACCAGTGCGGGTGCAGGTCGAGGACGACGTCCTCACCGTCGTTGAGGAACTTGCGCGGGAACGGCACAGCGCCAGCGTAAGGGCAGAGATCGCTAGCGGTACGTCTTTCGGGCGTGGACATGGCGGCCAGTGCTGACGCGGTCGAGGAAGAGCAGGCCGTCGAGGTGGTCGAGCTCGTGCAGCAGCGCCCGCGCCTCGAAGCCCGACGCCTCGACCGTGCGCGGGTTGCCATCGGCGTCGAGGCCCTGCAGCACCACCCGCGCCGCCCGGGCCACGTCACCCGTGAGGTCGGGCACGCTCATGCAGCCTTCGCGCGCGAGCACCGGCTGGTCGGCTTCGACCAGCAGCGGGTCGCACAGCACGATCAGGCCCTGCGCATCGGGGGCCTTCGGGTGGCCGGTCACATCCGCGACGAACACGCGCTTGCTCACGCCGATCTGGGGCGCGGCCAGACCCACGCACGCGGGCGACACCTCCATCGTGTCGAGCAGATCGGTGATGAGGGCGCGCACCTCGTCGTCGACACGTCCCACCTCGTCGGCGCGCCGCGACAGCACCGGATCGGGCAGCCGGAGCACCGGTCGGACAGGCACCGCTACAACACGTCGGGTTCGGCGCGGTGCAGGCGGATGTCGACGCCGAGCTCGCGGCCCAACTCGTCGAGCCGTTGCCCCAGCGCGTTGCCGTCGGCCCCTGCCGGCAGCGTGACCGACAACACCATCACGTACACCGGGTTGGCAGCTTCCCCGATAAGGCGCGTCGACAGGTCGACGACGTTGGCGCCGCCGTCGGCGAGGGCGGCGGTCACCCGGTGCACGATGCCGGGCCGGTCTGCGCCGTGCACCGACACCGCCCAGGTCTCGCCCGGAGGCGAGTCGGGCACGTTGTCGTCGATGGCGCGCACGGCCACGACGAGATCGAAGTCCGCCGCCGGGCCGGCAAGCGCCTGTTCGAGGTCGGCGGCCGCCAAGTCAGGCGGCGCGGCCACCACCAGCATCATGGCGAAGTGCCCCCGGAGGATCGACATCGAGGTGTCCTCGAGGTTGCAGCCGCGGTCGAGCAGCACCTTGGTGACAGCCGCGACGATGCCAGGCCGGTCGGACCCGATGGCGGACACAGCGAGATGGGCCATGCCGTGGTTCTAGTGCCTGGGCCGGGGAGCTAGCGGCCGTCGAGGGGGCTGGGCGTGGCCAGCAGGGGGCGCAACTGCGCGTAGGGGAACGTGACGTGGGGCGTGCCGATGGCGTACGGCCCGACCTGGTACTCGTCGAACACGATGTCGAGGCCGGCGGGCGTGAGCACGAAGTGGTTGAAGTGCTCCTCAGTCGGCGTCAGACCGGCCGGCCCCGTCTGGGGGTCGTAGATGTCGGGACGGGCCTGCAGCTGCACAAGCGACTCGTGCGACAGCCAGCCCAGGTAGTCGACGCCGCTGCGGAACAGGTCGCCCAGGCCCAGCCGGCGCCCGGTGGTGAGGTCGTAGGTGAGCGTGCGGAAGCGAGTGAAGCCGTGAGCCGCGCCGCTGAGGAAGCCGTTGGCCTGCAGACGGAACGACGCCGCCCGAACGTCGAGCAACGTGGTCTCGCTCTTGCCTTCGAGGTGCGTGCGGTTGGCCGGCAGCGACGTGGTCGTCGACGACGCCGAGGGCGGCGCCTCGGTGGTCGTCGTGGACGGGAACGACGTCGTGGTCGGCGGCGGGTTCTCGGTGACCACGGCCACGAAGTCGCCGACGAACTCCGACGCCGCCTTGGTGAGGTCGGCGTTGATCGTGCGCTGCATGTTGTCGTCGGCCATGCCGTTCAGCTGCGGGTACTCGACGGTGTAGTCGTAGGCGTAGGGCGTCGTCGTGCCACCGGTGAGCTGCTCGGTCTTCACCGTCGGCACCGGCACCGTCGTGGTGGTCGACGACGAGCTGGTAGTGGCTCGCGCCCGCGGCTTCGAACGGCTGCACGCCAGCCCGGTAAGGGCGATGAGCGCCAGCGCGCCCGCCACGACGACCCGCGCCCGTGTCACCCGAGTTTGCTGGCGATGCTGCCGGCTGCCCGCAACGCCGTGCCGTCGGCGCCCGCGGTCGTGTAGTGCGACGCGGGCCGTTGCACGGCTTCGGTGAGCATGTCGGCGAGGAGCTGGTCGAACCCGATGCTCGGGTCGACCCACAGGTACCAGGACAGCGAGCCGGGGATGGTGTTGATCTCGTTGACGTACAGCTGGTCACCGTCGACGAGGAAGTCGATGCGGGCGACGCCGCGCAAACCCGCAAGGGTGGCCACCCGCGCCGCCATGTCGCGCAACGACTTCTCGACCGCAGGCTCGAGCTGCGCAGGCAGCTCGCGCGGTGCCTGCACCATGCCTTCACCGCCGACGTACTTGTCGGCGTAGTTGAGGATCTCGGCGCCGGTCGACGACCGCAGCGGCCGCTCGATCGCCGACAGTTGCAGCTCGGGCCAGCTGCGCACCGCGATCTGCAGGTCGTACGACTTGGGCCGGTACGGCTCGACCACGCCACCGGCGCGCAGGTGCACGTTGGCGTCGGCGCGCAGGCGCGCCGTCTCGAAGTCGGCCACCGTCTCGATGCCGATCGACGAACCGCCGAAGCGCGGCTTCACCAGGTACGGCCCGTCGAATGACGGCGGCTGATCGGGGTCGAGGGCGACGCGCGGCAGCGAAGGCAGGCCGGCGCCGGTGATCACCGCGCCGAAGGCGAGCTTGTCCATGCCGAGGGCGGCGCCCGCCATCGACGGGCCCGTGTACTTGATGCCGGCCAGGTCCAGCGCGCCCTGCAGCGAGCCGTCCTCACCCGGCCCGCCATGGCAGCAGTTGACGGCCGCGTCGATGTCGAGGGGCTTGTCGCGCTTGCCGAGGAAGCCGCCACCCGGCGCAGCAACGAAGCGCACCGGCGTGGCCTTGCGGGGCACGCCGTCCTGGAAGTCCTGGCCGTTGAGGCCGGGGTCGACCTCGAACCAGTCGCCCGTCTTGGCCCAGTAGATCGCGATCGGTCGCCGCCCGGCCTTGTCGAGGGCCTGCGCAGCCTGCAGGCCGGTGAGGACGCTGATGTCGTGTTCGGGCGAGGGCCCGCCGAAGATCACGCCCGGTTGGGCCACGGTGTTCCTCTCTGCATCACGGGTAATGGTCCGGGAGGTCGTTCTCGTACAGAACGGCGTCTCCCGGCCCTAGATGCTGCCTCACCCAGGCGACCGCCTCGTCACGGTCCTCCACGCACACGACCGCTTCCCGCCGTTTGCGGGCCCCTTCCACCAGCGCCGGCCGGTTGGTGTAGCCCACCACCACCAGCTTGTCGGCGTAGGTGATGACGGCCTCGGCGAACGCCCGGTTGGCCTCGTCCTGCACGGCGCCCAGCTCGATCATCCCGGGGGTGACCACCACCCGCTGGTGACCGTCGGCCGCGTGGCGGCGCAGCTGGCCCAGGGCGAGCTTGGCCCCGGCCGGGTTGGAGTTGAAGGTGTCGTCGAGCACGGTCACCCCGGTCTGGCCTTGGCTCACCGTCAGCCGGTTGGGCGCGACCGGCAACGTCGGCAGCTTCCGCAGGATCTCGTCGTGGGGAACGTTGAGGGCGAGCGCCACCGCCACCGCGCAGGCCACGTTGGTGGGCGGCGCGTGCGGCGGCGCGCCGGCAGCGTCGCGCGCGGTGCACACGTCGGCGCTGGTGTCGGTGGCGGAGCAGCGCACGACGCGCCGACCTTCGGCGCTGAGACGCTCAGCGAGCTTGCGCAGGCGCTCGTCGTCGACGTTGAGGATGGCGAGCTCGGTGTCGGCGACGATCTCTGACTTGGCCTCGAGGATCTTGTCCTCGGAGCCGAAGCGCTCGAGGTGCACGGGGCCGATGGCAGTGATCACGCCGACGCGCGGCTTCACCCACGAGCACAGCTCGGC
>JAFATL010000624.1 GCA_019243975.1 Actinomycetota bacterium
ACGCGCGATGCCGTTGGCCTCGGCGAGGATGCGGCTGTTGGCCGCGGCCATCGACGGCGGCACGGTCAGCGCGTGAAGCGTGTCGACCAGCGCGTGGTACGCAGTCGACACCGTCCCGATGCCGTAGTTGTTGGTCGGCCCGTCGACCGACACGGCGATCTTCTGCTCGGTCTGGTCGACGGCGTTGCGCACCGCGTCGACGTAGTGCTGCAGCGCCTGCGGGTCGGCCGTCGTGGTCGTGGCCGCGCTCTTTGCCGCACCGCCGCACGCCGCCAGCACGACGGCTGCAACAGCGGTTGCGAACCCCAGGATCACCCTGGCCCCGAATGATGCATTGGACCCATTGAGAGCAACGGCCCTGGCGCCGATTGAAGACCTGTCCAGGTCCCATCGGGGGTCACCATGTCGGTTACACAGCTCAAGGGTCTCAGAGCTCTGGAGGGCCATCACGTCAGTGTTTCACTGATCGACGGCTCGAGGTTCGACGACTGCACGCTCGTGTCGGCGGGCCGAGGCCGCACCGGTACGGCGTGGATCTTCAGCAACGGGATGGACCTCTTCCTGCCGCTTTCGACGGTCAGCGACGTGTGGGAGACGTCCTGAGCGAGGTATCTCTCTCAAGGCTTCGCCGGCTCGTGCCGATGCAGAGTGCCTTGAGCGACGTTCAGGAAGTGCGCACGCGGGCCGTGGTCCGTCAGGTTCCCCTCTTCCGGGCCGAGTGCCCGGACTGCGGGTGGGCCTCGCTCACCACGTCGGACCGCGACTTGGCCCGCACGATGGGTACCCGGCACGACGCTGCCTGCCAGCGTCTCGCCGTCGAGCGCGCCGTCGAAGCCGAGTAACTCGACCCCGGGTCGGTAGGCTGCCGGCGCGCGCCATGGCGCGTGTGCCGGACCGCCGGGCTCGTAGCTCAGTGGTCAGAGCAGGGGACTCATAATCCTTAGGCCGAAGGTTCGATTCCTTCCGGGCCCACGTCCGGCGCGGGTCCCGTGCCTCGAGCGATCGTGTCGTCGCTTCGGAAGTAGTCGCTACTGCTGGTAGCCCTCGACCACCGAGGCATCGCGCACTGCGGTGTCGTCGGGGTCGAGGCCTGCATTGCGTCGGGCGCGCCGCTGGCGCAGCAGGTCCCAGCACTGATCGAGACGCACCTCGAGATCCTTGAGTCGGCGCTCGTCGTCATCGCTCAGGGGCTTGCCGCTCGTCGAGTGCTCGAACAGCCGGTGCTCCTCAGCGACCAGGTCATCGATCTGCTGGATCAGGTCGTCGTCGGCCACGGGGCCTCCCTTCGTGAGCAACCTAGCTCCGTGGTTGCACTAGACCGGTACCCGATGGCTGACGCGTGCACCCACCTCGATCAGATCAACGACGTCGAGCCGGGCTCGTGGGGCTGCGAGGACTGCCTCGCCGCCGGGGCGCGGAACTGGGTGCACCTGCGCGTGTGCCAGAACTGCGGCCACGTCGGCTGCTGCGACAACTCGCCGGCCAAGCACGCCACCGGGCACTTCCACGAGGTGGCCCATCCCATCATCCGCTCGTACGAGCCGGGTGAGGACTGGTACTGGTGCTACGTCGACGACATGGCGTTCGAGTTGGCCGGCGCACCGCCGGCGCCGTCGCACCCGTAGCGGCGCGGAGCTAGTCCTCGGCGCCACGCGCCAGCACCGCCTGCCAGCGCTCGTTGGACACTTGGGCTGGCTCGGTGGTGGCGAGGAAGTCCTGCAGCACCGACATGAACGCGTCGGGACGCTCGAGGGGAAGGAAGTGCCCGGCGCCGGGCACGATCTCGAGGCGACTGCCGGGCATGAGCTCGTGGGCGATCGACGCGTGCGCCACCGGGATGACGCGATCGCGGTTGCCCCACATGATCAACGTCGGCACCTCCTGCGCGAGGTACAGGCGGTCGCGGGCGCTCACGCGCTGGCCGGCCACGTCGATCACCGAGCGGATCGTGTGCACGAATGCCCGCTGGGCGCGGGCGTCGGTGAGCCGCGTGTACGACGCCCACAGCTCCTGCAGCAGCGGGTCGCCCCGCATTCCGGTCTTGCTGAGGACGGCACCGATCCGTTCGAACAGACCGTGCAGCCGCGGCGTCAACACGACGGGCAGCACGTACTCCGAGCCCGGTGCGCTGATCACCCGCAGCAGCGGGCTCACTTCCTTGCCCAGGCCCCCACTGGCCACCAGCACCAGGCGCTCGCACATGTCGGGGAACTGGTACGCCAGCTGCATGGCGATGCCACCGCCCAGGCTGTGGCCCACGAACGTGGCCCGTTCGATGCCGAGGAGCACCAGCAGGTCGCGGATGCCCGACGCGTAGGCGCCGAGGCTGTAATCGCCCCGGGGCTTGGCCGACTCGCCGTGCCCGAGCAGGTCGGGGGCAATCACGGTGTGGGTCTCGGCCAGCTCGGGCAACACCCGTGCCCACGTGGCGGAGCTGCCGGCGATGCCGTGGACGAGCACGAGGGCGGGGCCCGAGCCGGCGGCCTTGTAGGCGACGTCGTGCCCATGGATGCGCACGAACTGGGTGGGGTGCTTGGCCATGGCTCCAGCCTGGCATGACCGGCGCCACCCCCGGGTACGTAGTCCCCACGACCCTGGGAGGTAGCCATGGCACGGCGAGTGATCCGTACTGAATATGTCGACGACGACGCGGCGCAGCCCCGCGTCACCGAAGTGGTGGAACCGGCACCCGCCCCGCGGCGCCGCACCACCTACATCGAGGACGAGGGCCCCTACGTGGCGGGCACTCGTTCGTACGGCGGGCCCGCATGGGGCATGCCGGTGGGCGTCATGATCGGGTTGGCGGTCGTCGCCTTCCTGCTCCTGATGCTCCTGCTCGGCCACGTGTAAGGAGGGAACGACATGCCGCAGCGCGCGTGGAGCGCCAAGCGAGAGCGCCAGTACAAGCACATCAAGGAAGGCCTCGAGGACCGGGGCCGCTCCGAGGACGTCGCCGAGGAGATCGCGGCGCGCACCGTCAACAAGGAACGCGCCCGCTCCGGTGAGGCCAAGACGCGCAGCCGCTCGTCGGTGAAGGACATCTCATCGAGCCGGCGCGGCGGCCTGCGTTCGCACAAGGGCCCGGGCGGCCGCACCAAAGCGCAGCTCTACAACGAGGCCAAGCGCAAGGGCATCGAGGGCCGCTCGAAGATGAACAAGGCCCAGCTCGCCAGAGCCGTCGGCCGCTGAATTCCCGAACTCGCCACACTTGACCGCGTAGTCGCGGTCAAGTGTGGCGAGTTCGTTTGGTCAGGGCGTCTGCAGCCAGTCGTCGGCGCCGTCGAGCAGGAACTTGCTCACGGCCAGGCACCGCTCGAGGACGTCGCACAGCAGTTCTTCGCCGTTGAGCACGCGGGCCAGCGACACCTGCTGGCGGGCGATGATCGTGATGCGTCGCTCGGGCGCGTCCGTCGCCGACGGGAACGAGTCGCTGGCCGACACTTCCAACGGCAGTTCCATCTCGCCGATGCCGGCCAGGTCGATGGCGAGGCGCAACAGGTCGGGCCCGTTGCTCAGCGGCGGCAGCGCCCACGTGAACGTGAGCGGGAAGTGGAACTCGTCGGGAGGGACCGCGTCTTCCGGCAGATCGAACACGGCGTCCTCGAAGGCCAGCAGCACGCGGGGGTCGACCTCGAGGGCCAGGTGGAGGTCGA
>JAFATL010000634.1 GCA_019243975.1 Actinomycetota bacterium
GCAACGGGCTGGCCGGGGCGTGGGCGCTCGGCGCGCACCGCCTGCCGCAACTGCGCACGCGTGCGCTGTGGTGGTTCACCGTGTTCGCCGAGGTCGCCGTGTTCGTGCAGGTGATCCTCGGCGTGGGCCTGGTGTCGGGCCAGCACATCGAGGCGCCCAAGTTCCACATGTTCTACGGATTCGTGGCCATCATCGCCATCGGAATCCTGTACTCGTACCGCCAGCAGCTGGCCACGCGGCTGTACCTGCTCTACGGGTTCGGCGGCCTCTTCGTGATGGGTCTCGGCATCCGCGCCGTCATCGTCGGCGCCCGCTGATATCTAGCCAACGCTCGCGTCTGGCCGCAGATCCTTCTTCGCTTCCGGCTCGAGGCCCTTGGTCGGGTGCACCGGCGCCTTGCCCTCCTCCTTGCGCCAGATGCTGAACGCCGCCGTCGACCCGAACAGCCACGCCAGGCCGAGGATGTAACCGCCGACCACGTCGCTGATGAAATGCACGCCGAGCATGAGCCGGCTGATGCCGATGAGCAGGACGAGCGTGACGGTGGCAACGAAGGCGGCGACCTTGCCGCGCCGGGGCAGGGCGGGCAGGAACACGAGAAGCAACGCGCCGTAGGTCACCGTGGACGACATGGCGTGGCCCGAGGGGAAGCTCTTGCCCAGCGCGTGCACGAGGGCAGCATGGGCGTCGGGGCGGGGCCGGTTGACGAGCAGCTTGACCGCGCTGTCGACGAGGCCACCGCCGATGGCTGTGACCGCGAGGTAGAGGGCCAGTCGGCGGCGTCCCCGCCAGAACACGTAGACGGCGCCGATGGCGATGGCGATGCCGAGCCACAGGGGCTTGCCGAAGAAGCTGATCACCTTCAGGGTGGTGGCGAGCCATGGGCGGTGGGCGGCCACGTGCACCAGGCTGACGGCCGCACTCTGGTCGGCGCGCGTGAGGGGCCCGTGGCTCAGGACTTCGAGCAAGAGGTAGGAGAAAGGAACGGCGACGAGCACGATCGCCACCGCGGTCAGCGTGAGGCGCAGGCCGTACCGATCGGTGGGGTGGAATCGTTTGGCCACGCTCTGGGGTAAAGCCATGCGCACATGGCCACCCGTACCCGTTCCCGAACTGAGCGACGCCTGCGCAAGGTCCGGGTGTGGTTGGTCGTGCTCGCGGGCATTCGCACCGTCTTGGGCATCCTGGCTATTCCCTTGGCGCCCGTTCTGTACCGAAAGCACTTCCTCGTCCTCGTCCTGCTGCGCCCGACCAAGGAGGTGCTGCTGGCGGGCGGGTTCCTGGTTCGCCAGGGCAAGGTCAACCTCGTCGTGCTGCTGGCCGCATCCATCCCGCTCGCCATCCTGGGGGTCTGGCACTTCTACTTCCTCGGTCTGGCGTACGCGAAGGAGATCCAGAGCGGCAAGGCCATTCCGTCGTTCGCGGGCAGGCTGCTGCCGGTGAAGCGCATCAAGAAGCTGTCCAAGGTGCTCGACAAGCGGGGCACGTCCATCGTCGTCATCGGTCGGTTGGCGAGCTTCCCATCCGCGCTGCTCGGCGCGGCGGCAGGGGCCTCGGGGATGCAGGCGGGGACGTTCATCCCCGCCGACCTGGTGGGTGGGCTGCTGTCGATCGCCGAAGTGATCGGTGCGGGCTACCTCTTGGGCGAGGCGTACCACGATGCAGGACCGTGGCTGACCGTCGTGGGCGTCGTGCTGCTGTTCGCGCTGATGATCGGCGTGGGCCGGGCGATGGTGCGCGAGTGACGGTGTCGAAACCGACCGTGGATGTCGTCGCCGGGCTCACGTCGCGCGCGGCCGACCACGGGCGCGTCTGGATGGTTATCGCCGCGTTGTTGGCCGCGGTGGGGCGCCGCTTCGGTCGCCGTTCGGCCATCCGGGGCATGCTCGCCCTCGGCGCGGCCGAAGCGGGGACGGCGGTGGTCAAGCAGGTCGCCCGGCGGCAGCGGCCCCGTCGCCGCTTGGGGGCGTTGCTCGATCGTCGCACCACTCCGCGGACGTCGTCGTTCCCCAGCGCCCACGCCGCGGCCGGCTTCGCATTCGCAACCGGCGCGGCGATGGAGCTGCCCGTGCTGAGCGTGCCGTTGGGCGCCGCCGCCGGCGCGGTGGCCTGGTCGCGGGTGCGTACGGGCCAGCATCGGTGGGGTGACGTCACGGCCGGCGCTGCCCTCGGCGTGGCCGTCGCCGCCGCGACCCGCCGAGCGTGGCCGGTAGCGCCCCACGAGCCGGCGGGACTTCGAACCGGGGCGGCGTCGAAGACGCTTCCCCCGGGCGCGCGGGTGGCGATCGTCGTCAATCCCGACGCCGGGCCGGCGATCTCCACAGACCCCGAGGCGCGGCTGCACAAGCTGTTGCCCGACGCGGAGGTGCTGTGCGTCGAGGAGGGTTCGGAACTACCGAAGGCGCTGGAGCGCGCCAGCGAGGCCGATGTCATCGGTGTGAGCGGCGGCGACGGCACCGTCAACCGGGCCGCCCACACTGCCCACACCGCAGGCAAGCCGTTGCTGGTCGTGCCCGGCGGCACCCTCAACCACTTCGCGCACGCCCTGGGCATCGAGACCTTCGACGAGGCGGCCGCCGCGGTCGAGGGCGGGAAGGTCATCGAGGCTGATGTCGCGTGCGTCGCGGGCGCCAT
>JAFATL010000722.1 GCA_019243975.1 Actinomycetota bacterium
GCGGGCGGATGGGCGCCACGGTGTGCGAGGCCGTCGCCGGCGATCCCGAACTGGAGCTGGTCGCCGCCGTCGACCCCAAGGCCACCGGTGAGGTGCAGGGCGTCACGATCTCGCCCACGATCGAGGCCTTGTTCGACAACGACGCCCAGGTGGCGGTCGACTTCACCGAAGCGACGGCCGCCCGCGAGAACCTGCGCTGGCTGGCCGAACAGGGCGTGCACGCAGTGGTCGGCACCACCGGCATGAGCCCGGAGGACATCGACGAGATCGCCGACTGGTTCGGCGAGGGCAGGGCCAACTGCGTCCTTGCTCCCAACTTCGCCATCGGCGCGGTGCTGATGATGAAGTTCGCGGCCGAGGCGGCCCGCTGGTTCGAGACGGCCGAGATCATCGAGCTGCACCACGACCAGAAAATCGACGCCCCGTCCGGCACGGCCATGCGCACCGCGCAGCTGATGCAGGAGGCGCGCGCGGCCGAGGGCGCGGGGGAGTGGGCGGCCGACCCCACCACCAAGGTGGTGGCCGACGGCGCGCGCGGCGGCGTGGCCGGCGGCATTCACGTGCACGCGGTGCGGATGCGCGGCATGTTCGCCCACCAGGAAGTGATCCTGGGCACGACAGGTCAGACGCTCGTGCTGCGCCACGACACGTTCGGCCGCGACTGCTACATGCCGGGCGTGCTGCTGGCCGTGAAGCAGGTGGCGAACCGGCCCGGCCTCACCGTCGGGCTCGAAAAGCTTCTCGGCTGACCGCTCAGGTGCGGCGGTGCACGCGCTGGGCGCGTGCCTGGTCGCGCGGCTTGACGAGGATCTGGTCGATGTTGACGTGGGACGGTCGGGTGACCGCAAAGGCGATGCAGTCGGCCACATCCTCCGCGACGAGCGGCTGCATGCCTTCGTAGACCTTGTCGGCGCGCCCCACGTCTCCGTCGAAGCGCACGATGCTGAACTCGGTCTCGACCATGCCCGGGTCGACCTGGGTGATGCGCACCGGTTGGCCGAGCAACTCCAGGCGCAACGTCTCGGTCACGGCAACCAGGGCGTGCTTGGCGGCGGTGTACCCGGCGCCACCGTCGTAGGCCTCGAGGGCGGCGATCGACCCGACGTTGACGATCACGCCGTCGCCGCTGGCGATCAGCTTCGGCAACAACGCACGGCTCACGCGCATGGTGCCGAGGACGTTGGCGTCGTACATCCACCGCCACTTCTCGTCGTCGGCCTCCGCGATCGGATCAAGGCCCAACGCGCCGCCGGCGTTGTTGACGAGCACGTCGCACGTTTCGACCGCCGACGCGAACGCCTCGACGGACGCGGTGTCCGTGACGTCCAACGAAAGTGGCCGGGCCCCGATGGGCCCGGCCACTTCCTGCAACCGATCCATGCGGCGGGCGCCCACCACCACGTCGAAGCCCTCCTTGACGAGGCGGGCGGCGGTGGCAGCGCCGATGCCGCTGCTGGCTCCGGTGACGACAGCAGTCCGAGTCACCGGGCCAGTTAACTGCTTACGCAGACTCCTTCACACGCTGAGCGGCCTTCTGCTTCTGCTCGAAGAGCTCGGCCTTGGCCTCCTTGGCCTGGGCCTCCAGCTCCTTGCGCAGGGCCTTCAGCTTTTCCGTGCCCTTGGCCTGCTGGGCCTCGCCTTCCTTCTGGAAGCGCTCGTTGCCGACGACCTCACCGATGATCTCCTTGGTGAGTCCGAAAACCTTGTCGGCGAGTCCACGGAGCTTGTCTGGGTCCACCGTACGGAACTGCATGCTGATCCCTCCTCGGGCTTTCTGGCGTGGGGTTATTGCTACCCGGGGAGAGCGTTTTGCAAACTCTAGGAAGCGTCCTGGGGGTCGCCCTCCAGCTCCTCTTCGAGGTTGACCAGCGACTGCACCTCCGACTTGCCCTTGCGGAACTGGTTGAGGAACCAGAGCACGGTGATCACGATCGTGACGATCGTCAGCCATTTGACGTTGTGGCTGTAGAAGTCGTTGACGGCGTTGATGGGGCCGCGCACCAAACCGGCGAACTCGTACAGCGCGAACACCGTCGTCATCGTGCCGATGATGTTGAGCGCCGCGAACCACGGGATGCTCATCCCGGTGGCACCGGCCATGACGCATACCAGCGGACCCGGGAAGAGGAACACCAGAACCGGCGCCGCCCGCTGGAAGATGCGCTCGACCAGCTTGATGACGCCGGTGCCGCTGTCGAAGCGGCGCTCGGCCCATCGCACGGCCCTGTCGCCGTAGAGGTGACCGAGGAGGAAGAACAGCGGGTCCGACAACAGCCGGCGCACCACCGCGAGCGTGTACATGGGCCAGAAGCTGACGCGGTCGGCGACCAGCAGGACCCAGCGGGCGCGCGGGTCGGCCCCGATCAGCCACAGCGGATGATCCTTGAGGAGCGCCGGGTGCACCGCGTTGCCGACCGTGCTGAGCAGCACGAGCAGGATGATCGGTGTGACGATCAGCGTGAGGCGGCGGCGGCTGGGCGGGGTGCGCGGCGGCGTGTCCAGGCCCGCGACGGTAGCCGCGAGACCTACCCTGCTGAGCTTCGGATGGCAATGGTCTCGTATGCCCAGAACGGCGAGGACGTCGTGCTCAGCCGGGCGTTCCCTGCCGGCTACCGCGGTCTCTACATCGACGTCGGTGCGGCCGATCCCCTCAACCACTCCGTCACCAAGCACTTCTACGACCACGGCTGGCGGGGCATCAACGTCGACCCGTCGCCCGGCTGGTACGCCCTGTTGTGCAGCCAACGTCCCGATGAGGTCAACCTGCAGGCGGGGGTCGGCCGCGAGGAGGGCGTACTGACGCTTTACGAAGGTCCACCTGGGCATCCCGGGGGTGCCACATTTTCCGAGCAGCAGGCCAAAGCGTACGAAGCGGAGCTGGGGCGCCCGCTGGACACCGTCGAGGTGCCGATGACGACGCTGGCCCGCATCTGCGCCGATCACGTCGGCGACCACACCATCGACTTCCTCAAGGTCGACGCCGAGGGGTTCGAGCGGCCGGTGCTG
>JAFATL010000009.1 GCA_019243975.1 Actinomycetota bacterium
CCGGCCACCATCCCCGAGCTGGTCGCGGCTGCGGCTGACCGGTTTGCCGACGGGCTGGCGGTCGTGGATGGTGACGTGGCTCTGACGTACGGAGAGCTTGGCACACGGTCCCGGCAGATTTCTTTCGACCTCAAAGCTTTTGGGATCGGCCCCCGCGACCGGGTCGCCATCTGGTCGTTCAACAGCGTCGAGTGGATCCTCGCCGCTCTGGGGATCTGGCAGGCCGGGGCCGTGCTGGTGCCCGTCAACACCCGGTTCAAAGGGGCCGAAGCGGCCGACATCCTGGGCCGCAGCGGGGCCAAGCTGCTGTTCACGGCCACCGACTTCCTCGGCACCGATTACGTCGAGCTGCTGCGGGCGAGCGGTGCCGAGCTGCCCGACCTCGACACGACGGTGGTGCTGCGCGGGCCCGCGAGCGAGGGCTGTGTGGCGTGGGACGAGTTCGTCGGGCGTGGTGGGAACGGCGACGGCGGCGCGCTGCCGGCAGTGGGCGCCGGCGACCCCAGCGACATCCTCTTCACGTCAGGCACCACCGGCGCTCCCAAGGGTGTGGTGCAGACACACGGCCGCACGATGTGCGTGGCCACCGACTGGGTGACCATGACGGGGCTGCAGGCGGGCGACCGATACCTCATGGTCAACCCGTACTTCCACATGTTCGGGTTGAAGGCCGGGATCCTGGCCTCGATCGCGGCGGGAGCGACGATGCTCCCGCAGCCGGTGTTCGACGTCGACCGCGTGCTGGCGCGCGTCGGCGAGGAACAGGTGACCGTGCTCCCGGGCGCCCCGACGCTGTACCAGTCGATCCTCGACCACCCTGACCGCGCGCGGTACGACCTGTCGACGTTGCGCATCGCGGTGACGGGCGCGGCCGACATCCCGGTCGAGCTCATCCGCCGGGTGCGGGCCGAGTTGCCGTTCTCGGTGGTCATCACCGGCTACGGCCTCACCGAGGCGGGCACGGCCACGGCGACGTCGCCCGACGACGACCCGGAAACGGTGGCGACGACGGTGGGCCGGCCTCGTACCGGCTTCGAGCTGCGCATCGTCGACGACAAGGGCCACGACGTCGGCGACGGCCAGCCCGGCGAAGTCGTGCTGCGGGGCCCGAGTGTGATGTCGCACTACCTCGACGACCCGCTCGCTACGGCGGACACGCTGTCGGACGACGGGTGGCTGCGCACGGGCGACCTCGGCATCGTGGGCGACGACGGGTGCCTGCGCATCGTGGGCCGGTCGAAGGACATGTTCATCGTCGGCGGCTTCAACGCCTATCCGGCCGAGATCGAGAACATGCTGCTGCGCCACCCCGACATCCAGCAGGCGGCGGTCATCGGCATCCCCGACCCGCGCTTGGGCGAGGTCGGTATGGCTTTCGTGGTGCTGGCGCCGGGCGTGTCCGCGTCGGGCGACGACGTCATCGAGTGGTCGCGCAACGAAATGGCCAACTACAAGGTGCCGCGGCGCGTCGAGATCGTGACCGAGTTGCCCCTCAACGCCACCGGCAAGGTGATGAAGGACGTGCTGCGTCAGCGGGCGGCGGAGGTGCCGGCCTGATGCCCATGCACCAAGGGCTGGTCGACGCGGCGCGTTCCTTTGGCGACCGCGACTTCATCCGTGCGGGTGAGGACGCCTGGTCGTTCGCCGACATCGACGGGCTGAGCAACGCGTTCGCCCGGCATCTCGAGGCGATCGGTGTGGGCCCCGGTGATCGGGTGGCCGTGATGTCGACCAACCGCGTGGAGTTCGTGATCGCGGTCGAGGGCATCAGCAAGCGGGGAGCGGCGGCGGTGCTGCTCAGCCCGGCGTGGAAGGCGCTCGAGGTCGACCACGCGTTGGGTTTGACCAATCCGGTGCACGCGGTGGCCGACGGCGAGGCGGTGGCGCTGTTGCGCGATCGCGTCAGCGGCCTCACCGATCTGGACGACTTGGGCGCTGCGTTCGCGTTGAGCCGCCAGGCCCTCGACAACGACGTTCCGGAGTCCGCCGAGTCGGTGCTGGTGTTCAGCTCGGGCACGACCGGACTGCCGAAGGCGGTCCGTCACACCCACGCGTCGATGGGTCACGCCATCCGCCACTGGCAGGAGTCATTGGCGCTGGGGCCGGACGACCGCTTCCAGGTGGCGACGCCGCCGACGCACATCCTCGGTCTGCTCAACCTGGTGACGGCGGCGGCGTCGGGCACGACGATCCGCTTGCACGCCCGGTTCGACCTCGAGGAGGTGTTGCGCCGCATCGAGACCGACCGCATCACCCTGGAGATGGCGGTGGCGCCGATCGCGCTGGCCATGGCCAATCACCCGCGGCTGGAGGAGTTCGACCTGTCGTCGCTGCGCTTCATCATGTGGGGCGCCACGCCGGTGACCGAGAGCGTGGCCGAGACGGTCACGGCCCGTACGGGTGTGCGCTGGCTGCCGGCCTACGGCGCCAGCGAGCTCCCGGTGTTGGCGTGCAACCCGGTGAGTTGGCCCGATGAGCGGCGGCTCGACTCGGCGGGCTTGCCCCCCGATGGCGTCGAGTTCCGCGTGGCCAGCCTCACCACCGGTGAGGCGCTGCCGTTCGGCGAGGTGGGGGAGATCCAGGCCCGCAGCCCATCGGTGATGGCCGGCTACCTGCCCGACGACGCCAACGCCGACGCCTTCGCCGACGGTTGGTACCGCACCGGCGACGTGGGCTGGCTCGAGCCCGAAGGGTGGGTGCACCTCACCGACCGGGCCAAGGAGATGATCAAGGTGAGCGGGTTCGAGGTGGCGCCCGCCGAGATCGAGACGGTGCTGCTGGGCCACGCCGACGTGGTCGACTGCGCGGTGTTCGGCATCCCCGACGAGCGGGTGGGCGAGGTGCCCGTCGCGGCCGTGCAGCTGCGGGCCGGTGCGATCGCGAACGGGGCCGAGCTGCAGGAGCT
>JAFATL010000051.1 GCA_019243975.1 Actinomycetota bacterium
GCGACCTCACGATGCAGACGCTCGTCGCCGGCATCGGCACGGTGACGCAAGACGCGCACATGTTCCACGAGACGGTGCGGGCCAACCTCCGCTACGCCAGGCCCGACGCCACCGACGAGGAGCTGGTGGAGGCGTGCAAGGCGGCGCGCATCCACGACGTCATCGCCGGGCTCCCCGACGGCTACGACACCCTGGTGGGCGAGCGCGGTTACCGGCTGTCGGGCGGCGAGAAGCAGCGCCTCGCCATCGCCCGCGTCTTCCTGAAGGATCCCGCCATCGTGATCCTCGACGAGGCCACGGCCCACCTCGACTCGGAGACCGAGCAGCTGATCCAAGCGGCGCTGGCCGAAGCCCTGCGGGGGCGGACGTCGCTCGTGATCGCCCACCGCCTTTCGACGATCCGGGCCGCCGATCAGATCCTCGTCGTCGACGACGGCCGCATCGTCGAGCGCGGCACCCACGCGCAGCTGCTGGCCGGTGGCGGCCTGTACGAAGAGCTGTACGAGACGCAGTACGCGGCGTCGGGCTGACGAGCCCGACGGTCGTCAGACCGTCGCCGGGGCTGCTTCAGTCCGCAGGTCGACCGCCTGCACCGGCAGGCTGAAGTGGAACGTCGATCCCTCGCCCACGGTCGACTCGACACCAACGGTGCCGCCCATCACCTGCACGTACTCCTTGACGAGGGCGAGACCGAGCCCAGTGCCGCGCGAGCCTGCCGTGCCCGCCCGCCAGAACGGGTCGAACACCCGGCGCCGGTCCTCTTCTTCCAGGCCGGCGCCGCGGTCCTGCACTTCGACGAGGGCGAACTCGCCCTGCACCGACATGCGAACGGTGATGGCGCTGCCGTCCTCGGAGTACTTGGCCGCGTTCGACAGCAAGTTGGTGAGGATGCGACGCACCAGGGCCGGGTCGGCGATCACGGCAACGCTTTCGCCCTCCACGAGGAGCGGCCGCCCCTCGAGCACAGGACCGAGCCGCTCGAGCGCGTCGTCGACCGCCTCGCGCAGCTCGACGGTAGCGGGCCGGGCCTGCAGCCGTCCCGCCTCGGCGGCCGAGAAGTCGAGGAGGCGGTCGACGAGGTCGTTGAGCTCGACGCCGTGGTGGCCGATCTTCTCGACGAAATGCTGCCGCTCTTCCTCGGCCAGCGCGTCCCACAACCGGCTGAGCGTCGAGGCGAAACCGGTGATGCACGTGATGGGCGTGCGCAGCTCGTGCGACACCGACGCCACCATCTGCCGGCGTAGCTCGAGGCTGGCGGCCAGGTCGGCGTTGGCCTGCTCGAGCGCCAGCCGTGACGCCTCGGCGCGCTCGTACAGCTCGGCCCGCCCCAGCGCCAGGTCGGCGTACGTGCCGAGGTTGCGTAGCAACGCGACCTCCTCGTTGCCGAAGTACGGCGTGTACGGGCTCGCCTGCACGCCCAACGCACCGCAGTCGAGGCGCAGGGCGAGCAGGCCGCCTTGCACCTCGGTGACGAGCCCCGGCAGCGCCGGCACGGCGAAGAGTCGCTCGCCCAAGCGGGCGACCTCGTCGGTAGGGATCCCGGACGCGCCCAGCACGCGACCGTGGCGGTCAACCAACAGCGCGCCTCGCCCGCCCAGCAAGCGGGCGACGTGCGGTACGAGCGCCTCACCGACCTCGTCGGTGGTGATGGCGCCCATGAGCTCCACTTCGGCGCCGCGGAGGCTGACGACCTCGCGGTGACGCCACACCAGGCGCAGCCACGTGGGCGGCGCGAATCCGACGAGGAACAACGCCGCGCAGACCAGCGGCAGCCCGCGCGAAACGGCGGTGACCGCGGCCGATTGATGCACGTGCGAAGACGCGGCGGGAAGCAGCACCAACGCCAGCAGGCCGGAGGCGGCGCCGATGACGCGGATGCGACGACGGGCGACGGACGGCAGGGCCGCGCCTGCGTGCCACAGCCGGACGGCAACCATGGTCGACAACGCGAACCAGTCGGCGAGGAAGACGAGCACGAACAGCTGCAGCCACACCGGGCGGGCGGCGCCGGGCGCGGCGAAGCGCGGCAGCGCGACGGTTGCGGCGGCGAGGACGGCGGTGACCGCACCGGCGGTGCGCCGCAACCACGCCGGGGGCGCCTCGAGGGCGGCCATGAAGCGGAACAGCGAGTAGGCGTAGCCGAGCACCCCGAGGCCGTAGACCTTGATCAGCGACGTCGCCAGCCACGAGCTCGGGTCGGCCGGGATCAGGACGGCGACGGCAGCGGTGGCGCCGAGCACGCCGAAGGTGACCGCGAGCCACGCGGGCGCGACGTCCCGCGTCCGTCGCCGTTGCCGCAGCACGACGATCGCAAGCCCGCCGTACACGACGGCGTTGAGATAGGGCCACACCGGTGCCACCACCTCCAACCGACCCCCTTGTCCATCGGTAGTGTCCGCAGGCCCACTATGGGCGTCAATGACCCGAAGGGACTACTGCTGGTGGTTACTCGGTAAGGGCGCGAAATGGGGCGGACGTCGCTGCTGGAACGCCGCGACGCCCTCGGCGAAGTCGGGGCCGCCAATCATCGCCACCATCTCCCGCACGGCGCGGCCGGCGGCGGTGTCGAGATCCCCGAGCAGATCGCCCCAAAGCTGGCGCTTCATCATCGCCAGCGCCGACGGGGCGATGTCGGCCGCCATCCGCTTGGCGTAGTCGAGGGTGAACTCGAGCAGGTCGTCGAGCGGCATTGCCCGGTTGACCAGGCCCAGCTGGGCGGCCTCGGCCCCCAGCACGATGCGGCTGGAGAACAGCAAGTCGGCGGCGTGGCCGGGGCCGATGAGGCGGGACAGCACCCACGACACACCGTGCTCGGCGGGCAGGCCGAGGCGGCCGAACGACGTGGTGAGCTTGGCGTCGTCGGCCGCGAACCGGATGTCGGCGAAGCACATCAGGACGAATCCGACACCGGCGGCCGCGCCGTTGACGGCGGCGATCACCGGCTTGCGCAGACCCAGCACGAACGTGTGGATGTGGCCGTAGTCGGCGCGTTCGGGGGCGCGCCCCTCGGGCGTCGGACCGGCAGCCGCCTCCGCGCTGGGCTCGGCGCCGGGCGGATAGGCGCCGGTATCGGCCATGCCATCGAGGGCGCGCATGTCGGCGCCTGCGCAGAACCCGCGCCCGGCACCGGTCACGACGATGACCCGCACGTCGGGATCAGCGTCGGCGGTCTCGAGGCACCACCGGTACTCGTTCTCCATGCGCACCGACCAGGCGTTGAGCCGGTCGGGCCGGTTGAGGGTGACGAGCGCGACCCCCGCGTCCACCTCGTAGGTGGTGACTTTCAGCTCCATGCTCAATTACTCGCGCCGCTCGCCCATCGGCGGACGATATCGATGAGCTCGGGGAGCCGGTCGATGACGGCGTCGGGTTCGACGTCATAGGTCGGCACGAACTCGTTCGGGCGCAGTACGGCCTTCATGCCGAGCTGCTGGGCGCCCCAGATGTCGTCGTGCAGACGGTCACCGACGAACACCACGCGGTGCGGATCGGCCACGCCCAGTTGGTCGAGCACGGCGCCGAACGCCTCGGCGTGCGGCTTGGTGCGCGCCATCTCGCTCGTGTAGCAGCGCACGTCGATCAGCTTGTCGAGCCCGTCCCGCTCGAGGAAGTGCTCGTGGAACGCGCGCGGCCAGTGCGTGTTCGAGAGCAGACCGATCTTGTAGCCGTCGTCGCGCAACGCCGCGAGAACCGGGACCGCGTCGGGGTCGTGCACGATGTGCGGCGTCCACGAGTCGAGGTGGTGGGTCGCCGCTTCCTCCAGCACCGCCTCGGCCACGTCGAGCCCCAGCTCTCGCGATGCGGTGGCGAGCAGGTTGGACAACGTCGTGCTCGTCTGGTGGTCGCGCACGTCGGCCCATGACGCGTCCTCGACCGCGATCAACCGCTGGATCATCTCGTCTTCGCGGTCGGGGGCCAGCCGACGCGCCGCCAACCGCCACATGTCGATCATGTCGACGTCGGCGAACTCCGACAGCGTGCCGCCCCAGTCGAACACGACCGCTTCGATCACGGACGCGTCACTCGTGGGGGTGGGGATGCGAATGGGGCTGCCGCGTCTCCAACCACCGCCGGAACCCGGCCGCGTTCGAGTGCACCCCGTTGAGCGTGTCGAGCTTCTCGCGCTGCTTGCCGTCGACGCCCGTGAGGTCACCGGCGAACTTCTGGTCGAGCGCCTCGGCGATGTCGCGCCCCTCCCGCCAGGCCGCCTCCGCTACCTCGGCCCACTGCCGCAGCGTGCCCTTTGCCTCCTCGCAGATCGTGGTGGGGTCGGGGACGAGCCCGTAGTGGGCCAAGGCGATCCCCGTCGGCCGGCGCGCCGCGAACTTGTCGAGCGAGTGCAGCGCCTGGTCGAGGTCGAAGTCGGGCGGCGGGGTGGCCGGCCGCAACACGCCGGCGTCGGGCAGGCGAACGCCGACCGCGTCGCCCACGAAGAGGATGCCGCTCTGTGAGTCGTGGAGGGCGAGGTGATGCTTGGCGTGACCCGGGGAGTCGACAGTGGTGAGGGTGCGGCCGCCGCCGACGTCGATGGTCTCGCCGTCTTCGAGCACGTGCACCCGCTCGGCCGGCGTGGGGTCGAGTCGACCGTAGAGCGAATCGAGCAGGTCGCCGTAGACGCGCGACGCCGAGTCGACGAGGCGG
>JAFATL010000576.1 GCA_019243975.1 Actinomycetota bacterium
GGCGAAGCACTTCTTGCCGAGCAGAGCGTTGCCGCCGTAGCCGGAGCCGTAGGACCAGATCTCGCGCGTGTCGGGGAAGTGCACGATGTACTTGTTGTCGGCGTCGCACGGCCACGGCACGTCGTCTTGGCCGGGCTCGAGCGGCGCGCCGACCGAATGCAGGCAGGGAACGAACTCGCCGTCGTCGCCCAGCACGTCGAGGGCGCCCTGGCCCATGCGCGTCATGATCCGCATGTTGACTGCCACGTAGGGCGAGTCGGTGAGCTGCACGCCGATGTGGGCGATGGGCGAACCGAGGGGACCCATCGAGAAGGGCACCACGTACATGGTGCGGCCCTTCATGCAGCCGGCGAAGAGACCCTTCAGCGTGTCCTTCATCTCGGCCGGGTCACGCCAGTTGTTGGTGGCGCCGGCGTCCTCTTCCTTGGCCGAGCAGATGTACGTGCGGTCTTCGACGCGGGCCACGTCGCCGGGGTCGGAGTGGGCCCAGTAGCTGTTGGGGCGCTTGGCGTCGCTCAGCTTGGTGAAGGTCCCCGCGTCGACGAGCAGCTGGCACAGGCGGTCGTACTCCTCCGCCGAGCCGTCACACCATTCGATCCGGTCGGGAGTGGTGAGGGCGGCAAAATCCTCGACCCACTGCAGCAGCTTCGTGTTCTTCGTCACCGACATGACCTTTCAGCCTACTGCCGAGGCGCGGGAGGCTCGGAAGGCGACGCCATGTCGGGCTCGGATCCGAGGCGGAGCCGGGTGGCTCGCTCGGACCCGTCGAGGTCGAAGATGACCCGCTGGCCCTGGCGCAGCATCCGGAAGATGGAGCCCTCCAGGGCGTCGGGGGCGAGCTCGTACTCGGCCCGATCGGTGTCGCGGATGAGAACGCCCGAGCCCGTGCCCGGGTCGTATGACTTGATGACTCCCTGCACGGGCGGGGACGCTACCGGAGTGGGTGAGTTCGCTGCCATCGAGCGGATCCGCCGCTTGTTCCCCTCGCCGCCGCCCGGCCAGGCGTGGATCGGCGACGACGCAGCCGTCCTCGACGACGGCCTGCTGCTCGCGGTCGACACGGTCGTGGCCGGTGTCCACTTCCGGGCCGAGACGCCGCTGGCCGACGTCGGGTGGAAGGCGCTCATCGTCAACGTGAGCGATATCGCGGCGATGGGCGGCACGCCTGGGCACGCGGTGGTGGCGGTGGCGGCGCCGCCCGACACCGATCTCGACCTCATCTACGAGGGAATGGCGGAGGCATCGGCGACTTACGGCTGCCCGGTGGTGGGTGGCGACCTCGCCAACGCCAACGAGCTGGTGGTGACCGTCGCGGTCACCGGTCGGGTGGACGGCGCGCCGGTGCTGCGCTCGGGCGCCAAGCCGGGCGACGGCATCTACGTGACCGGTCCGCTGGGCGCTGCGGCGGCCGCCGGATACCGGGTACGGCCGCAGGCGCGGCTGGCCGAGGGGCAGGCGGCCCGGGCCGCCGGCGCCACCGCCATGATCGACGTGTCCGACGGGCTGGTGGCCGACCTGGGCCACATCGCCGACGCGTCGGGAGTGGGCTACGAGCTCGACCGCGTGCCCGTGGCCGAGGGCGCCACCGAGGAGCAGGCGCTGCGCGGGGGAGAGGACTACGAGCTGGTGTTCACGGGAATCGACCTGCCCGTGGGCATCCGCATCGGCACGTGCACAGCCGACGTCTCCCAGCGCCTGCCCGGTGGCGGCTGGGAGCATCGCTTCTCGTGAGGCTCATCCGATGAGGCCGCCGGTCGCGCTGACCATCGCGGGCTCGGACTCGAGCGGCGGCGCCGGCATTGTGGCCGACCTCAAGACGTTCGAGGCCCACGACGTGTGGGGGACGGCGGCCATCGTCGCCGTCACCGCCCAGAACACACTCGGCGTGCAGGCGTTCGAAACGCTGCCGGCGTCACTGGTGCGCAAGCAGATCGAGAGCGTCGTCACCGACATCGGCGTCGACGCGGTGAAGACCGGCATGCTGGCCACGGCCGAGATCACTCGCACCGTCGCGGCGTGCATCAGCGGGCTCGGCATCTCCAACTTGGTGGTCGACCCCGTGCTGGTGTCGAAGCATGGAGACACCCTGCTGGCCGACGACGCGGTGGGAGCGCTCAAGAGTCAGCTCATCCCGCTGGCCACCGTGGTGACACCGAACCTGCCCGAGGCCAGCCGGCTGGTCGGCATCGAGGTCGACAGCCGCGACGCGATGATCGAAGCGGGGACGCGTCTGGTCGAGATGGGCGCGCGCGTCGCGCTGGTGAAGGGCGGTCACCTCGGGGGTGCCGAGTCGCCCGACTGTCTCGTCTCCCTGGAGGACGGCGTGTCGTGGTTGGAGGCGGGCCGCATCCCCGGCCGCCACACCCACGGCACCGGCTGCGTGCTGTCGGCCGCCATCGCCGCCGAATTGGCGCGGGGCATGGACCCGGCCGACGCGTGCGTCGCGGCCAAGCGCTTCCTCGAACACGCCATCGCCAGCGGCCTCGACCTCGGCAGCGGCGTCGGTCCCGTCAACCCCGGCTGGGGGCGACAGGCC
The DNA here is from genome assembly GCA_019243975.1 of Actinomycetota bacterium. Lineage (GTDB taxonomy): Bacteria > Actinomycetota > Acidimicrobiia > Acidimicrobiales > JAFATL01 > JAFATL01. Next base: position 2,537 of record JAFATL010000576.1, read on the forward strand.
TAAGAGCAGCTAGTGGGCGGCTTTGGTGATCTTGCCGGCGCGGATGCAGGAGGTGCAGACGTCGACCCGCTTCACGCTGCCGTTCACGAGAGCGCGCACCCGCTGGATGTTGGGGTTCCAGCGCCGCTTGGTGCGGCGGTGCGAATGGCTGATGCTCATACCGAACGAGGGGTGCTTGCCGCACATCTCACACACCGATGCCATGACGCGCCTGCCTCCAGGGGAGATTGCCGGGGAACCGGTCAAGGTTAGCATCGCCCCCGATGGCCACGCTCGAGCGCCTAGGGCCCGACGACCTGAAAGCCGTGGTCACGACGTACCGCGACGCGCTCC
>JAFATL010000307.1 GCA_019243975.1 Actinomycetota bacterium
TCTGCAGATCGCGGTAAAAGCCCAGGTCGATGTACACGTGCTTGTCGGACGGGCAGTAGAACGGCCCGACGTCGGACGTGGCCGTGCCGCACCCGGTGTCGGTGGCGTCGGTGAAGAACACCGTCTCGGCGGGCGTGTAGGTGCGGCCCGAACCCCCGAGGGTGCTCGACCAGAACGCCTGCACGCTGTTGACCACGCCGACGATGCGGCAGTCCTGCTTGGCGTTGGCGTCGGCGCCCGTGTGGCACTCCTGGGCCAGCTGGGCCTGGGTGCCGGTCGTCCCGGCGTTGGTGTTGCCGCTGCCGCCGCTCAACGGGTTGAAGCCGAACAGCAGGGCCAGCACGAGGCCGAGGACGCCCGCGCCGCCGCCGATCGCCAGCCCCCCGCCCGGGATCCCCCGCCGGTCCTGCACTTGGGACGTGTCGAGGGCAGCGGCGTCATCGAACTCCATTCCGCCCACGTACCCCCCGCAACGGGCAATGAAGCGAGATGCAAGCGCCCTTCAACCGTCGCGTAACCCGCAATTCGTACGTTCCTCCGCATGAACCGATCGAAGCTCCTCCGACGCTCACTGGCGGGCGTGATCGCCACGTTGCTTCTCTGCGACCTCCTCGGGCTGTTCTCCGTCCTCCGCCGGGTCACCCCGGTGACCGTGGACACGGCCGTCAGCCGCTTCCGCGCCGCCCAGTACCAGGCGGGCAGCCCCGCGCCGGGCGAATCGGCCAGCGCCGCCGCCGGACCCGTCGCCTCGGTGCTGGCCTCCACCCAGGCGCCCGTCCCGACCGGCGCCGCTCCGGCCAGCACCGTCAAGGCGACGAAGGCGGCTGCCACGCGCACGTCGACCGCCACTCCCGTGGCGACCCCCACCCAGGCCAAGCCCGGCGTCTACGTGTACGCCACCAACGGCTTCGAGACGCTCGCCGTCCTCAGCGCCCGGCACGACTACCCGGCCCAGACGACGATGACCGTGACCCCCAACGACTGCGGGCGGGCCATCCGCTGGGACGGCCTCGACCAGCGCTACGACTCGTGGGACACGTGCGCGGCTGGTCAGGGCGTCCGCCTGCGGTCGTTCGTCAGCTACCACAACTTCTACGGCCAGGCCGTGCGCCGCGACTACACGTGCACGCCGTCGACCTACTTCCGGCCCGACGCCGACCAGGCGGGCACCAAGTTCCTGGGCGAGTGCCACAGCTCCGACGGCGACGCCATCCTCGACGGCCGCATCGTCGGCATCGAAACGCTGACCGTCGCCGGCCAGGCCGTGCCCGTCGTGCACGTGCGGGTCGACGAGACGCTCACTGGCGGCACCAAGGGCACCCGAGCCGCCGACAGCTGGTACGCCGTCGCCGACAACCTGCTCGTCAAGCGCACGTCGGCCACCGACGCCGACACCCAGACGCCGTTCGGCTACAGCCACTACCACGAGGTGCTGAGCGTCACCCTCGCCGACCTGCACCCCCGCCAGTGACGGTGACGGCGTCGGCGGCAACCGAGCTCAGCGCGCTGGTGAGCGCGCTGCGAGAGACCGAGCTGTTCGGCAGCCTCGCCGGGCGCGCGCTGCGCGCCCTGGCCAAGTCGCTCGAGCGCATCCCCGTGGCCGCCGGCACCGTCGTCATGCGCGAGGGCGATATCGGTGATGCCATGTACGTGGTCGCGGCCGGTCGCCTGCGCCTCGTCGTGGGCGAGACGACCGTGGGCGAGTTAGCGACCGGGCAGGTCGCCGGCGAGCTGGCCTTACTGAGCGACCGTCCTCGCGTGGCGACAGTCGTGGCATCGCGCGACTCGGTGCTGCTGCGCCTCTCCACCGCGGCGTTCACCGTGCTCAGCGAGCAGCACCCGGAGATCGTGCTGGCGTTGGCGCGGCGGGTGGCCGAGCGCGTGACGCCCGTGGCCGCCGACGGCAACCCGCAGGCCAACGCCGTGCGCACCGTCGCCGTGCTCGCCGCGGGCGGGACGGCACCCGTCGACGTGCGGATGGTCGCCGACCAGCTCGCCCGCGCCGTCCCCGGACGCACACGCGTCATCAGCCGGCGCAGCCTCGATCGCGTCGGCGCGCGCGGCGACGCCGACGTGGCGGCGGCCCTCGACCGCATCGAGCGGGCCCATCGCTTCGTCGTGTACGTCACCGACCCTACCGACGAGGCATGGACGCGGCGCTGCCTACGCCAGGCCGACCGCGTCGTGCTGGTCGGGCGCGCCCGTGCCGACGCCACACCCAATGAGACCGAGCGCGAGCTGCCCCGCGCCGCCGCGGTCGAACTCGTCCTCATCCAGCAGGCCGACGCGGCGCTTCCTGGCGGGACCTCGGCGTGGCTCGACCCCCGACCGGCGGTGGTAGCCCACCACCACGTCCGGGCCAACGACGTCGCCGGTTACGCGCGCGTGGCCCGCCGGCTCCTCGGGCGTTCGGTGGCGCTCGTGCTCGGGGGCGGCGGCCCGCGTGGCCTCGCCCACCTCGGCGTGCTGCAGGCCCTCGAGGAGGCAGGCGTGCCGGTCGACGCCATCGGCGGCACCAGCATCGGCGCCCTCATGGGCCTGAGCTACGCCATGGGGTGGGACCACCAGACGCGGCTGGCCATGGCCGAGGAAGGCTTCGGGCGCACGCGCTTCCTCATCGGCATGACGCTGCCGGTCGTCTCCATCTCGTCGGGAGCCAAGCTGACCAAGTTGCTCCGCACCTACTTCGCCGACACCGCCATCGAGGACCTGTGGACGCCGTGGTTCGCGGTCTCCACCAGCCTGAGCCGGGGCGACGCCGTCGTGCACGAGCGCGGTCCCGCCTGGTGGGCGGTGCGCGCATCGATCGCCCTGCCCGGCATCCTGCCGCCCGTGTGGGACGCGGGTGACCTGCTCGTCGACGGCGGCCTGATCAGCAACCTTCCGGTCGACACCATGCAGCAGCGGGTGCGGGGCCAGATCATCGCCGTCGACCTCGAGCCCGCCGACGAGGAGTGCTCCTACTCGCACTTCGGCCCGACCCTGTCGGGCTGGCGCGCCGCCGCCGATCGCCTGCGCCCGCGCCGTCGCGCCGCGGTGCCCAACCTGGCCCAGATCCTGCTGCGGTCGAAGGACGTCGGGGTCCGCCGCCGCCAGCAGGACGAGGTGGCGGGTGTCAGCCTCGCCCTGCACCTGCGCCCGCCGATGACCAGCGGCGGTCCCCTCGACTTCCGCGGCGCCCTCCCTCTGATCGAGGTCGGCTACCGC
>JAFATL010000450.1 GCA_019243975.1 Actinomycetota bacterium
GGCCGCACGGTCGAAGTCGTTGGCGGCCACCGCGTGCGCGATCGCCTCGGAGGGGTCGCCGTTGTCCTCGTACCAGGTGCTGGCGCGGCCGTGCAGCGCGGTAACGGCGTCGGGTCGCTCGTTCAGCAGATGCGCCTGCAGCACGTCCCCGAAGAGGTGGTGGTAGCGGTACCAACGCCGGTGGTCGTCGAGCGGGACGACGAACAGGTTCGCCCGCTCCAGGGACTCGAGCATGGCTTTGCTGCTGGTGCTCCCGGTGACGGCGTCGCACAGCGACGCGGTGAGGCGTCCGAGGATCGAGGTTTGGAGCAGGAAGTCACGCACGTCGTCGGGTTGGCGCTCGAGGACCTCTTCGGCGAGGTAGTCCACGACGAACCGGTCGTCGCCGGTGAAGTTGGCGATGAACGTGGCGACGTCGTCGCGACCCTGCAGCGACAAGGCAGCCAGCTGCAGGGCGGCGATCCAGCCTTCGGTGCGCGACTCGAGAGCGCGAACGTCGTCCTCGGCGAGGTCGAGGCCCATCGAGTCACGGAAGTACGCGGATGCTTCGTCGATCGTAAAGCGCAGGTCCGCGGCGCGAATCTCGAGGAGCTCACCGCGAGCACGCAGGCGCGCCAGCGGCAACGGCGGGTCGGACCGGTTGGCCATGGCCAGGTGCACCTGGGGCGGGAAATGCTCCAGCAGGAACGCGACGGTCTCGTGGATCTCGGCTGTGTCGATGAGGTGGTAGTCATCGAGCACGAGGACGAGATCCATCGGCAGGACGTCGAGGTCGTTCACCAGCGTCGCCACGACCGGTTCGAGCCCCGACTTGTCCGACCGCAGCATGGCCGATGCGGTCTCGCCGGCTTCAGGCGCGGCCGTCTGAATGGCAGCGATCACATACGACCAGAATCGCCGTGGATCGTTGTCACCGGCGTCGAGCGAGAGCCAGGCCAACGCTTGGTCCTTGGCCTCCTCGCCGACGAACAGGTCGGTGAGCAATGTCGTCTTGCCGAACCCGGCCGGTGCCGACACCAACGTCAGCGCCGGTCGATCTCGTCCGACCGTCCGCGTCGTGAGGCGACCACGCTCGACGACCCCGCGCCGCCGGCGAGGCGCGTGCAGCTTCGTCTCGACGAGGGTGATGTCCCGCTCTGTCACGTCTGCCGCAATTGCGGCTTACCTTCGCAGGACATCGCCGAGTACCGCCCCCTCCGACGACCACACCTAACCACTTTGTTGGCGGGAACGGCAACGGCTGTAGCTCAGATCGGGCTTTGCGCTGCCGAACAGAACTAGGACATGGGGGGCATCGCGGGACACGGAACCCGCTGGGGACGGCGGCTGCTCTTTCTCGCGCTCGCACTCGTGGCGATCCTGTCCTTCGGCGCCCAGCGAGCCCACCGAGCGACAGCTGCCGCCGGCACACCTGTTTGCGGCGAGATCCCGGACGGAACTGTTTGGACGTCGGCGGGAAGCCCCTACCTGATCTGCCCTGACGGGGTCTACAACGTGCCGACCTCAACCCTGATCATCGACGGCAGCACTGGACCCATCACAGTGCAGGCCACCGGCGACTACGGCCCGCAGTTCAACGGCGCGGTGCGCACTGTCGGGACGTCGCCCACGAACTCGGTCCTGTTCACGGGTCCCTCGCCGACGCCTGGTTCGTGGAGCGGGGTCTCCGGCAGCCACACCGAGCTGGCAAACGTGCGCATCAGCTACGCGCGCCTCGGGCTGTACGCCACCGAGGGCGACCATCACCTCACCAACGTCTCGATCGATCACACCACGATCACCGCGATCCAGTCGTGGGGTGCGCTGACCATGGATGGCGGCACGATCAGTGATGGGGTCACCAACGACACCGCCCCCGACTACGCCAGTGGAATCACCCACTGGCGAGGGTCGCTTTCGGTGAAGAACGTGACGTTCCGCGATCTGCAGCGGGGCGCTTTGGCGGCGAGCGAGTTCGGCGGCAGCCTGACGTTCTCGCACAACACGATTACCAGGGCAGGCACAGCCGGATACACGCCGGTCCAAGTGGGCCCCAACATCACCCTCGATGACCTCACGGACAACGTCATCACCGATAGCGGAGCGGGGGGCTACCCCGCCATCGGCGTCGACAACGGCGGTGACCCGGCGATCCTGGCCGGTAACCGAGGCACCGGAAACAGCATCGACGCCATCGTGATGGCGTGGGGGGCGTCGAAGGACTTTCCGTATGTACCCGTCACGCAGGACCCAGCGATACACCCACTCGGCTATGTCT
>JAFATL010000485.1 GCA_019243975.1 Actinomycetota bacterium
GATCTGGTCGGTGATCGTGGAGATCTGGTTCCCGACCTCTTGCGTGCACTCGGCCACGCCGTCGTCGGAGGACGTGAGGGCGGTGATGAGCGCGCCGGTCAACAACGGCTGGCGCTCCATGGCCCGGCAGGCCCGCCGGAACACGTCGACCAACTGATCGGCCACGGCCGTGCCGCGCGGCGGCACCTGGGTGAGGCGCTGCCGCAGCTCGTCGGTCCACTCCTGCATGGCGGCGGCCAGCACGTGGTCCTTGGAGGAGAAGTAGCGGTAGATCGTGCCCAGGGCGACGTCGGCCCGGGCCGCCACGTCGCGCATCTGCACGGCGTCGTAACCGCCTTCGGCGCCGAGTTCGAGGGCCGCCGCGATCACGCGCCCGCGGCGCTTGACCTGGCTCGGGCGCAGATGCTCCGCGGGAGCGGCACTGCTCATCGGGCAACCCCTCTCATCACCGAAATAGTACCGGTTCTCTTTTTGTGTTCCGGGATTCCTACCCCGTTGTCGCCTCGGCCCGCGCCCGGGCCGTGTCCGCGCTCACATGCCGGCGCCCGTTGAGCACGACCGCCGACCCCACCAGCACGAACGGCGTGACGATGGCGAACGCCAGGGCCAGGTTCCCCTTCTCCTTGCCGTGCACGGTGATCGGCCACGCGTCGGCGAGGGCGCCCACGAGTGGCGCGGTGACGGCGCCCAGCAGCGCGCCCAGCCAGGTGGTGATGGCGAACGCGGTGCCCCGAAGGCGCGCCGGTGCGACTTCGCTGGTCATCACGGCCAGGGCGGGAATGGCGCCCACGATGAACAACACGCCGACGAACTGCAGCGGCACCCGCACGGACCACGTGGGCACCGGGAGGAAGCTGATGAACAGCAGCGTGCCTCCGATGAACTGGGCGATGCCGGCCAGCAACATGGGCGCGCCCTCGTAACGAGTGCGCAGGCGGTCGGCGATCACGCCGCCGGCGATGGTGCCGGCAATGGCGCCGAACAGGATCAGCCCGCCCGACACCGCACCCGACTGCGCGGTGGTGAGCCCGGCGTGGCGCTCGTAGAACGCGGGCGCCCACGCACCCAATGCCGTGAGGGCGCCCGTGGTCACCCCGGTGCCGATGAGCAGAGCGCGCAGGGTGGGGATGGCGATGACGGCGCGCAGGTCGGCGCGGATGGCCGCCCCCGCCGACACCTCGGGCACCGGGTCGGGCCCGGCCGGCGGGCGCACCGGCAGGTTGGCGGCTGCTTCCGAGATGGCGGTCTCGGCTGTGGCGTCGGGTAGCGGGTCACCGTCGTGCTCGCCCCGGCGGGGCTCGACCAGGCGCCACACGACGAGGGCGAGCAGCGAGCCGGGAATGCCGACGATGACGAACGCCCACCGCCACCCGATGGTGCCGGCGACGACGCCGCCCAGACCGGTACCGAGCGCGGTGCCGAGCACCGGCGTCACCTGACGGATGGCGTAGGCGCGACCCCGGATGGCGGGCGGGTAGTAGTCGGCGATCAGCGACTGCGCCGACGGGCCGTTGACGGCGTCGGACCCGCCCAGCAGCGCGCGCACGCCGAGGAACTCGGCGAAGTTCTGCACGGCCGCGGTGAGCGCGGCGAGGATGCCCCACACCCCCAACACGACGGCGATGATGTGAGTGCGACGGCGGCGGTCGACGATGTAGCCGGCGATCGGGGTCGCCACGAAGCTGGCGACGATGAAGGCGGCGATGAGCACGCCGATCTTGGTGTCGCTGAAGTGGAGCTGATCCTGGATCTTGCTGGCGGCGCCCGGGAGGATGCCGCGGTCGATGGCGTCGACCAGGCCGACCAACGCCAGGATCACCAGCGGCCGCTTGCCGTACTTGCCCCAGTTCCGCGGTGCCGCGGGCGCCGCGTCGGCCACGGTCGCGGCCTCGGTTGGGGCCGCCGCGCCGCTGCCGGCGATCTTCACCGGCGCGACGTCCGCTGCTTCGGTCGCGTCTTGCCCTTCCCGTTGCCGTTGCCGCTGTGGGCGGCCACCTCGTCGAGGTCGACGCCGCCGCCCAGGTAGGCCGCCTGCACCGTCTTGTTGCGCTGGATCTCCGCGGGCGTGCCG
>JAFATL010000500.1 GCA_019243975.1 Actinomycetota bacterium
CAAGCGGTGGCCGACCGGCTCCTCTCCGCGCTCCTCGTGCCGTTCACGATTCGCGGCAAGGAGCTCACCATCGGGGCCAGCATCGGCATCGCCCTGAACTGGCGGGGGGACACCACCGAAGACCTGCTGCGCAACGCCGACGTGGCCATGTACACGGCCAAGGAGAACGGGCGCGGTCACCACGCCATCTTCGAGGCGGGCATGCACGTCGCCGTCGTCGACCGCCTCGAGCTCGAGCGCGACCTGTTCCGGGCCGCCGACAACAACGAGCTGGTGCTCAACTACCAGCCGCTGATCGCCCTCAACACGGGCCGCCTGGCCGGCGTCGAAGCACTCGTGCGCTGGGACCATCCCGAGCGCGGTCTGCTGCAGCCGGGCCAGTTCATCGAAGCCGCCGAGAGCACCGGCGCCATCGTGCCCATCGGCGCGTGGGTGCTACGCGAGGCGTGCCACCAGGCCCGCCGCTGGCGCGACCGCCTGCGGGGCCAGCCGTTCACGATGAGCGTGAACGTGTCGGCCCGCCAGCTGTTCCAAGCCGACATCGTGGCGACGGTGCAGCAGGCGCTCACCGAGTCGGGTCTCGAGCCCAAGTGCCTCATCCTCGAGCTGACCGAGAGCGTCATGACCGAGGACACCACGGCCACGATCAGCCGCCTCGGCGCCCTCAAGGCCCTCGGCGTGCAGCTGGCCATCGACGACTTCGGCACCGGCTACTCGTCGCTCAGCTCGCTGCGCCACCTGCCGTTCGACATCCTCAAGATCGACAAGCTCTTCATCGACGGCATCACCGGCACGCCGGCCGAGTCCTCGTTCGCGCGAGCGATCCTCAAGCTGGCCCGCACCCTCGACTTGGAGACGGTGGCCGAAGGCGTCGAGGATCCCGCGCAGGTCGAGTCGCTGCGCGAGCTGCACTGCGAGCTGGGGCAGGGCTTCCATTTCGCCCGCCCGCTGGGCGTCGACGGCATCGACGCGCTGCTGCAGGTGGCGGCCCTCAGCAACCAGTGGTCGCCGCTGGGCACCGCGGAGCGACTTCAGCCGTAGCGGGCGCGCAGCATCAGGTGGGCCGCGAGCCGGTCCGCCGTGTCGTCGAACTTCTCGGCCTCGACGACCGCCCAGACCGCCTGCGCCACTTCGGTGGACAGCACGTTCCAGGTGTGGAGGGCGACGGCCACGTCGGCACACCGGTCGTGCACACCGATCGGGACGTCGGCGCGGATCGCCACCGCCCACAGGGCCTGCTCGAGGCGGCAGCGGATCGAGTCGGCGTCGCGCTCCCGCCGTGCCCCGCCGATCAGCAACGGAAGCGTCGCCGCTAGTTCCGCCGCGTCGCGCAGGTCGGCCGCGGAGGGAAGCGCCCTAATTCGGAGGACAGGCGCCAGCGGGAGTGTTTCCATGAGGTCAGGGTGCGCCGGCGGAGGCGAATCGACCAGTGGCAGAGTCGCCAGTATCCGCTAAAATCCTGCCATGGCCAAGAAGACGCGGACGCGTCACACCGTCGCGGCCCTGGCCGCCAACGGAGCGGGTGTGTTCGAGCTGGCGGTGCCGTGCGAGGTGTTCGGCCTCGACCGCTCCTACCTCGTCGACCCCTGGTACGAATTCAAGGTGTGCGCGCCGGCGAAGAAGCCCGGCATCGTCAGCACCAACTCTGGTTTCAGCTTCTACGCCGAGCACGGACTCGACGCGGTTGTGACCGCTGACACGGTCGTCGTGTGCGCCGGACACTACGAGCGAGTGACGCCGCCGGATGGCGTCATCGAGGCGTTGTGCGCTGCCCACGACCGCGGCGCGCGCATCGCGTCGCTCTGCACCGGCGCGTTCCTGCTGGCGGAGGCCGGCCTGCTCGACGGGCGGCGCGCCACCACGCACTGGATGTGGGCCGAGGAGCTGGCCGAGCGCTACCCCTCCATCGACGTCGATCCCAAGGTGCTCTACATCGACGAGGGTGACGTGCTCACCTCCGCCGGAACGGCGGCGGGCATCGACCTGTGCCTGCACATCGTGCGCAAGGACCACGGCGCCGACATCGCCAACGCGGTGGCCCGCCGCATGGTCGTCCCGCCCCATCGCGACGGTGGGCAGGCGCAGTACGTCGACATTCCCGTGGGCGCCACCGACGACGGCGACCCGTTGTCGCGGACGCTCGGCTGGATGCTCGAGCATCTTGCCGAACCGCTGACGATCGACGACCTCGCCCACCGCTCCCACATGAGCCCCCGCACGTTCGCCCGCCGCTTCCGCGCCGTCACCGGCACGACGCCGCACCAGTGGCTGCTGAGCCAGCGCATCCTGCTGGCGCAACGGTTGCTGGAGACGAGCGACCTGGCGGTGGAGCTGGTGGCCGAGCGGTGCGGGTTCGGCACGGCCGCCAACCTGCGCCACCACTTCCAACGCGTCGTCGATACCTCGCCGCTCGCCTACCGGCGCACCTTCCGCGCCGAAGCGGGCTGAGCCGATGAACTTCGCTTGCCCCTGCGGGGCCACGATCGAGGGTGCCGACATGCAGGCACTGGGCGACGCGTTCATCGCCCACGTCCGTGAGGACCACCAGGACTGGCCCTACCCCGACATGTCGGTGCGCAACTTCGCCGAGGCGACCCAGCGACTCACCGGGTCGTCGGAGCGGCTCGAGTCGATCGGTGACATCGCCGTGCACCCGGTGACCGCCGACCGCATCGACGACTGGCTACAGCTGTTCGACCACGACGCGTTCGTCGGGAACCCGGAGTGGGCCGGGTGCTACTGCCTCGAGCCGCACACGGCGTCGCCCGAGCAACCCGAGATGGAGGAAGCGCACTGGAGCGACCGGCGGGCGCAGATGTGCGACCGGCTGCGCGACGGCGGGTCGTACGGCTACCTCGCCTACGTCGACGGCAAGCCGGCCGGGTGGGTGAACGCGTCGCGTCGCGCTGACTACGGGCTGTACCGGCTCGGTGAGGGCGCCGATCCGGCCGACGCCGACGTGGTCGGCATCTCGTGCTTCATCATCGCCCCTCCCTACCGCCGCCACCGACTGGCCGACACGCTGCTCACGCGGGTGGTCGCCGACGCGCCGGGTCGGGGTGTGGCCTACGTCGAGGCCTACCCTCCCACCGAGTCGCGCGAAGGCGAGGGCGCCAACTTCCGCGGCCCGAAAGCCATGTACGAGGCGCACGGGTTCGCGCCGCTCGAGGAGCGGGGCCGCAACACCGTCATGCGATTGAAGGTCTAAGGGCCGGCCACGGCTGGTCGTGCACGTTGCCGGCGCCGTCCAAGCGATTCCAGAGCTCGGCGCTGACGTCGGGCGCCAGCGGGGCCAGCAGCAGCACCAAGGTGCGGGCGTCCAGCCGTTGCCACGTCTCCATCAGCCGGGCGATGGCCACGTTG
>JAFATL010000601.1 GCA_019243975.1 Actinomycetota bacterium
CCGCCCGACCCGCCTGCTCGCGCGGTGCGGCTGCTGTCAGTCGACGCGCCCGCGGTCGTGCTCGGCAGCACACAGCGCGCACCGGCGACGGCACCCGACGGCATGGCGGTCGTGCGCCGGCAGTCCGGCGGGGGAGCGGTCTTGCTCGAGCCCCGGGCGCAGGTGTGGGCCGACGTGTTCATCCCACGCGCCGACCCGCATTGGGACGACGACGTGGCGCGCGCCTTCCTCTGGCTCGGTCAGGCGTGGGTCGACGCGCTCACGTCGATAGGCATCGAAGGCGCGGCGGTGCACCACGGCGGCCTGTGCACCACGCAGTGGTCGCGGCTCGTCTGCTTCGCCGGCCTCGGCACGGGCGAAGTCACCATCGGCGAACGCAAGGTCGTCGGCCTCTCCCAACGCCGCACCCGCGCCGGCGCCCTGTTCCAGTGCGCGGCCCCGCTCGTCTGGCACCCCGCGCCCCTCGTCGCTGCTCTTGGCCTCCCCGCCGAAGCCCTCGCCGACATCGCCGACGTCGTCGCCCCCGTCGAGGGCGTCGACGCGTCCGCGATCGAAGCCGCGTTCCTCGCCGCCCTCGGATCGGCTCCGGCCTAATCAGCGTCCGAGCACGTGGTCGCCTCCGTCAGGCGGCGTCGGGCGGTGCGTGGGCGTGTTTGGGATGGCGGGGGTCATCGGGCGCCACGAATGCCCGCTTGCCCTTGCCCCGCACCAGCTGCCAGTTCTTCGTCGTCTTGAGCCCGTGGTGGAACGGACACAACAGGTCCAGGCCGAGGAAGAAGGTCTGCTTGGTCTTGGACCAGTCGTCACGGTGGTCACGCTCGAGCCGTCCCACCTGCCCACACCCCTCGACGGCGCAGGTCGGATACAGCCACTGCAGGGCCGTCTCCATCACCGCCGTGGGCCTGCGCTTGAGGTGCACGACTGACACCAGGTCGCAGGCCTTGGTGCCCACCGCGCACACGATCGCCCCTGAGCCGATCATCTCCTCCACGGCTGACACCGCGATCGGCCCATAGCCCACCAGCTCACACGTCTCGCCCTCTTCGACCACGCCCCGCAGCAGCGCGTCGAGGTCGACCCGCACGATCACCTTGGGCGGCCCCGGCCGGCGCGTCCCCGTGCTCCGCGGAGCACTCTCGCCTTCGGCGGTCCCGCCCACGACGTCGACCAGCGCATCAGCCAGGTAGGCGCCCGGCGACTCGTGGCGCTCTTCCTTCCTGGCTTCCTCGAACTTCTTGTCCGCCACCCCCTGCAGCACCGCCATCACCTGGGCCACCCGCTCGGGGTTGTCCCGCCACAGCAGGTTCCCCGCGCCTTGAGCGTCGATCCAGGACCGAAGCGACCGCTCGCGGTGGATCCGCTTCCTCCGTGCCTCGGCGTCTCTGTCCGCCGCGGCCTTCACCCGGTCGGCCTCGTCGCGTAGCTCCTTCAGGCTCAGCTTCGGCGCCGCCTCGAGCAGCTTCTGCTCCGAGGCGGGATCAGCAGTGGCGGCCGACGCGATGGCCTCGGTCTGCTGCGCCGACAACTTGCCCTCGGTCGCAGCCCTCTTGGTGTCGGGCAGCTCTTCCAACTTGCGCGCCGTGTCCATGGCCGCAGCCGCCTGACCCACCGTCGTCCCCGTCTTGCGGGCGAAGGTGTGCGCCGGCGACCTGTCGCCCTCGCGCGTCCAGGCTCCACAGTCCTCCGCCCGCGCCGCCGCCCGCGCCTTGATGGACGACGCGATGTTCTCGATCGTGGAAGCAAGCATCACCGCCCGCGACGCCTCCGAGCCCAACAGCAGCGCCGGGTCGAAGGAGTCGGCGAACGCGCGAATCGCCGCTGCGATCTCACCCAACCGTTCGCTCATCCGCCCACCCCCTTCCTGGCGCTTCGAACGTGAGGCAATTTTACCGAGGGGGTGTGACAAGAACCCCCTCTGAGAGGGCCCTCGAAGCTCAAGATTCCATGACAGTTTCCGAAGTGCGGAGAGCGCAAGAACCGGCAGTCTGCGCTACCGGACAATCCCTTCTCGGTTCAGGAATCCACCTGT
>JAFATL010000682.1 GCA_019243975.1 Actinomycetota bacterium
GTGGCGCAGGGGAAGGTGCAGCTGGAGTGGCTGGGCAAGCCGACGTGGCGCGAGCTGCAGCAGGAGCTCAGCCGCAACCGGTGGCACGTCGTGCACTTCGTCGGCCACGGCGGTTTCGACCAGCGGCGCGACGAGGGCGTGCTGGCGTTCGAGGACGACGACGGCAACGCCCACCTGCTCGGTGCGGGCGACGTGGGCCTGCTGCTCGGCGACCACGACGATCTGCGCCTGGCCGTGCTCAATGCGTGCGAGGGCGCGCGCTCGAGCGCCCGTGACGTGTTCTCCAGCACGGCCGCGGTGCTCGTCCGCAAGGGCACGCCCGGTGTCGTCGCCATGCAGTACGAGATCACCGACCTGGCCGCCATCGAGCTGGCGCGTTCGTTCTACGACTGCATCGCCTCCGGCCAGCCCGTCGACACCGCCATGTCGGAGGCCCGCAAGGCCGTGCGCATCAGCCTCCCGGGCACGCTCGAGTGGGGCACGCCGGTCCTCTTCATGCGCGCCCCCGACGGCCAGTTGTTCGACGTGGATGCCGATTCTCCCCGGCCTGCGGCCGGGCCTGAGACGCACCGGGTCACGTCCCCGCGGTCGGCGCCGCGTCGGTCCTTCCGAGTTCCGGGGGGTCGCACCGCTGTGATCGCCGCGGTTGCTGTCATCGTCGTTGCCGTCGCAGTGGTGGCGGCACTGGTCGCCGGTGGCGGGGGTGCGGCGGCGGTGTCGAAGGCGTTGGTCAAGCCGCAGGGGCTGGCGTTCGGGCCGGACGGGCGGGTGTACGTGGGTGATGCGGGGCATCACCGCATCATCAGCATGACCCCCGACGGGAAGAAGGTCCGCCTGGTCGCCGGCTCGGGGTCGGAGACGATCAGCGACGGTGCCGCTTCCAAGGCCGGCGTGGGCTGGACGAAGGCGTTGGCCATCGGCGCCGACGGCGCGCTCTTCGTGGCCGATGCGTCCCGCTCCGATGGCAACGTCGTGATCCGGCGCCTCGGCGACGGGGTCATGAAGACGTTGCCGTCGGGAGACTCGCTCTACGCCAACGGGTTGGCGGTCGCCCCCACCGGCCAGCTCTACGTGTTGGCCTACGACGCGATCTACGGCGAGAACGGCGACAACTTCAAAGCGCTCACACCACCGGGTGCGGTGCAGAACGCCCTGGGCGGGGCGGTCGGGCCCGACGGCGCGCTCTACTTCTGCGACTCAGACAACTGGGTCGTGCAGCGGATGGCGGCCAACGGCACGCTCACCGTGGTCGCCGGCAAGGGGCCGAAGCAGGGCTACGACGGGCACGACGGCGATCCCGCCACCGGTGTCGGCCTGGGCTACCCCGCCGACGATGCCTTCGACAGCCACGGCAACCTCTACGTGCTCTCGCAGGACGGGTCCATCCGCAAGATCTCCAACGGCCGCATCTCGACGGTGTTCACCAACCACGGCGACGGGAGCGTCGACGGCCCCGTCGGCGTCGCCCAAGTCGGTGACATCGACGACATCGCCGTGTCGCCGCAGGGCGACGTGTACTTCCTCGACACCAAGTACAACCACCTGCGCCGCATCCACGACGGCGTCATGTCGACGGTCGCCTGAGCGATGCCTGCATCGAAGCCGGTTGTCGTCAACTTCTCACAGATCGCCGACGCGTTCGGGGGCGCCGAGGCCGCGTTCGCGGCGCACGAGGAGGTCGACGCGCCGTCGCTCGACGACGAGACCGCGTTCCGCGCCGTGATGAGCCGGGCGATCACCGCGTTGCAGGATGCGGAGACGGCGCCGGGCGTGCTGTCGGCGCCCGACGACGCGGCGGGGTCGCTGCTGCAGTCGTTCATCGCCGAGCAGGCCGAGGCGGGCGGGCTGGTGCAGCCGACCACCGGCGACGCGTTGGAAGCCAAGTTCGACAAGGGCGACTACTGGGGCTGGGCGCGCGGCGCGGGTTGGAACTTCCTCAAGACCAAGCTCGGCCGCCAGAACCGCCATGCCCTGCTGCCCTGGCCCAAGCCCAGTGACTCGGTGCATCTCCCCGCCGGTGCGAAGGTGGCCGTGCTCGGCGACTGGGGCACGGGCCTGTACGGCGCGCCGCGCATCGCCCACGCCATCGAGCAGCAGGGCAGCGACTACGCCGCCCTCGTGCATCTGGGCGACGTGTACTACTCGGGCACGGAGAAGGAGACCGCCGACCGCCTGATCCAGGCGTGGCCCAAGGTCGACGCGCCCAGCCGGTTCTGC
>JAFATL010000482.1 GCA_019243975.1 Actinomycetota bacterium
GACGCGTCCTTGTTGGCGGTCGACAGCGCTGTGGTCGTGCGGTGACCGCCGCCGCGGAGGAGGAGCGGCGTCGCGATGCCGGCGACGAGGACGATCGCGGCCGCCGCCGCCACCAGCGCGAGCCGTCGGTTCGACCGGGCGGGCCGAGCCAGGGCCGCAGCGATCGCGTCGTCGCGCCTGGCGGCGTCGGGCGGGGGCGGGGGAGTGGCGATCGACGTCGCGACGCCACGAAGCGCGTCGAGACGGCCGCGACACGCGGGGCACCCGGCGACGTGGTCGCCGAATTCCGGCGCCTCGCCGTCGAGGTGGGCGCTCAGCTCTTCGTCGGACGGGTGGCTCATGCTCATGGGCTGGTGGTTGGACGGTTGGCGGGGGTGGTCGGGTTCCCGAGCAGCGGAACGAGGGCAGCGCGGCCGCGGGCGATGCGCGAGCGCACCGTCCCGATGGGCACCTCGAGGACCTCGGCAATCTCGGCGTAGTCGAGCTGGCACAGGTCGCGCAGCAGCACGGCGGCGCGGAACTCGGGAGCGAGCGTCGCCAGGGCGGCATCGACGTCGACGCGCGTGCCGGCCGCCTCGGGTGAGGCGATCGCGCCGCTGAACAGCACGGCCGTGTCGTCTCGTTGTTCGCCCCGAGCAGTCGGCCGGCGCCGGCGGCGCCGCAGCTCGTCGAGGCTGGCGTTCACCGCGACGCGGTACGCCCACGTCGAGAACCGGGCGCGGTCGTCGAAGCGGGGCAGCGCCCGCACGATGGCCATCAGCGCGTCCTGGGCCGCGTCGTCGGCGTCGGCGCGGTTGCCGGTGATGCGACGGCATACGGCGTGGATGGCGTCGTAATGCTGGCGGAGCAGGCGGTCCAAGGCATCCCGGTCACCGGCGCGAGCCGCGTCCAGGAGTGCGCGCTCATCGTCGCTCGACGCCATCAAGTGGTGATCTGGATGTCCGCCACTTCAGCCTTGCGGTCGACGCCTGTGTCGGTGATCCACACCAGCACCGCACCGCCCTCGTGATTGCCGAGGTCGAACGTGGCGTTGCCGTTGATCCCGGTCTTGGTGGCGACGGGTTTGCCCCAGTCGCCCAGGGCCGGGTGCGACACGTCCGACACGTAGATCTGGGCCGCCCACCCTTGGGTGGGGGATGCGACCGTCAGCTGCCGCAGCTTGTGGGGCCGGTCGAGCGACAGCACCAGACCGACGCCGTGCTTGAGGTTGGCGAAGGGCCGGGAGTTGTAACGCACCGTGGACCACAAGGTCGCCGGGTTGCCGTCGATCGCCTTCGGGGCGTCGGCTTCGTTCTCGGTCTTGTCGCCTTGGGGATCGAAGGAATGTGCAGCCGCGATCTTGACCGGCGTACCGGCGCCGCCTCCGCCGATACCCACGCCCAGCGGGTGCTTCCCGCTGATCAGCGCCGTGGCGATGGCGAGGGCGAGGCCGGCGACGATGACCAGGCCGGCCAGAGGGATCCACGAGCGCCGGCGCGCCTGGCGGATGGCCGGCGGCGATCCGTGCGGCGGCGTCGGGTGCCGTTCGACCAGCGGCGCGGCGTCGTCGGGCGTGACGTCGATGGCCTCGAGGGCGACGCGGAGGTCACCGGCGGTCGCGAACTGTTCGGACGGGTGGTCGGACAGGGCCCGCACGATGGCCGCGTCGAGCGGCTTGGGTACGCCGGCGCGCAGCTTGCGGGGCCGGGGCGGGGGCCCACCGTCGTCACGGGGCCGGGGCGGGACCCCGCAGCACGACTCGTACAGCAGGGCGCCCAGGTCGCGCACGTCTGCACGCGTGTCGTGCCCCGGCGCGAGCGGCGCGAGGCCGAGGTCGGTGAGCTTGACGTTGGTGATCACCGGCCCGTCCTCGCTGAGCGCGACTGTGCGGGCACTCACGCCGCCGTGGACGATGTCGGCCCGGTGCATGTGCTCCATGGCCGTGGCCAGCGCGGTACCGACTCGAATGGTGTCGGCCGCGGTCAGCGGCCCCTGGCGATCGAGGCGCTGGCGCAGGGTGCGGCCGCGCAGCAGTTCGGTGACCACGAACGCGACGTCGCCCTCGGTGCCGGCATCGAAGGTCGACACGACGTTGGGGTGCGCGAGGCGCGCCGCCAGCGCCACCCGGTGATAGCGGTCGTCGAAGTCGTCGACGCCCGCTTCCCGCCGCAGGATCGTCACCGCAACCGGGCGCAGGAGGACGTCGTCGTGCGCCTCCCACACCTGGGTGGGACCGTCGCCGGCCAGGTGGGCTACGAGGCGGTAGCGCCCCGCGACGAGGTGGTCAGGAAGTAGGGGCGTGTGGGACCTGGGCATCCTGCACTTGGAAGGTCACCCCGATGACACGGGGTCCAGCGTGGGCGCCGATCACGGCGCCGACATCGCTGACGGTCATTTGCTCGCGCGGCACCACCGCTGCCAGCAGGTCGATGAACTCGTCGATGTCCGGCGCCTCGCCGTGCATCACCGCCACGTTCTCGACCGCGCCGCACTCGCGCACCTTGTCGACGAGGTAGCGGAACGACTTGGACCGGGTTCGTTGCTTCGACTCGGCCTCCACGACGCCGTCGCGCAGCTCGATGACTGGTTTGATGGAGAGGAGCGATCCGATGAGGGCCTGGGCGCCGCCGACGCGGCCGCCCTTCTTGAGGTTCTCGAGCGTGTCGAGGGTGGCATAGAGGCGCGTGCGGGCGACCATGTCTTCCACCACGCCGCAGACGTCTTCGATGCCTTTGCCCTGGCTGGCGGCGCGCGCGGCCGCCACCGCCATCATTCCTTCCGACATCGTGACCGCTCGCGTGTCCATCACTCGGACAGGGATAACGTCGGCGACGGCCTGTGATGCCACCACGGCGGCCTGATAGGTGGCCGACAGCGAGCTCGACAGCGTGCAGACGACGACCCCCGGGCAGCCGGCGTCGGCCGCCCGGCGGTAGGCCTCCTCGAAGGCGCCGGGCGAAGGTGCCGCCGTCTCGGGCAGGACAGGCGAGTTCTGGACCCGGGCCCAGAACTCCTTGGGCGACAGGTCTCGGCGGTCGACCAGCTCCTCGTCACCGAACCGGATGGTGAGGGGAACTACCTCGATCCCGTGCTCCTCGGCCAGGGCCGAGGGCAGGTCGCAGGCGCTATCGGTGACCACTCGGATGTCAGCCATGTTCCTCCTCGTCGGATCCCGGCTCCTCTAGGACTTCGCCCCGGGGCGGGACGGTGACCTCTCGCACCTGACGAACGGTCAGGACGCGCGTCTGCGAATGGGAAGCAGCGTAGTGACCTCGTCCATCCGCAACACCACCGCCGCCAGTCCGTACACGCCGAGACCGACCGCCACCGAGAGCCCTACCCGGATCAGCAGGCGCAGACCCTCGCTCCCACCCACGACGTGCGACACCGCGAGGGTCGCGGCGGCCATGGCCGTGCTGGCCACCGTGATGCGCGCCAGCGACCGGACCAGGCGCCTGCCGTCGACGCCCCCGATGCGGCGCCGCAGGTGCACCAGTGCCACGAGCGTGCCGGCGACGTAGGCCAAGGAAAACGACAGGGCGAGGCCGTTGACACGCATCGACGGATAGAGGGCGAGGGCCAATACGACGTTGACCCCGTTCTCCACCAGATACAGCCAGAACACGGTGCGGGTGTCCTGCATCGACTGGTAGGCGCGCATCAGCAGCAGGAAGATGCTGAAGGCGGGCAGGCCGGTCGCCATCACCGCCAGCACGGCGGCAGTGGTGTGGGTGTCGTGGGCAGTGAACCGGCCGTGCTGGAGGAGCACCTTGACGATCGGCTTGGCCAACACGATGTACCCGATGGAAGCGGGCACGATCACCGCCGCGATGGTGCGGATGCCGACCGAGAGCCGTTCGCGGTAGCCCGCCACGTCGGCCAGGGCCCACCGCTCGGACAGGTCGGGTTGGAGCGCGCTCATCAACGAGACGGCGAAGATCCCGTACGGCAACAAGAAGAAGTAGGAGTACGCCGCCTGGTACGCCGACAGGTCGCCCGTGTGCCGGTTGGCGAGCACGAGCGCGACCCACAACGCGATCTGGTTCAGGATGCTGAACCCGAACGTCCACCCCGACAGCCGCAGCACGACGCGGACGAGGTCGTCGCGCGGTGCCCACACCGGTCGCAGCCGCGCCCCTGCCCCCCGAAGGGGCGGGAGCTGCACCACCGCCATGGCCACCACTCCTGCCGTTGTGCCCAGGCCCAGCAGCAGGAGCGCCTTGTGGTCGTGGCGTATCACCCCGAGGTCGAGGCTGTGGGCGACGTGCGGTACGAGCAGCAACACCGCGATCACGATCAGGTTGTTGAAGATGGGCGCGAACATCGGCATGGCGAACCGGCGGCGGGCGTGCAGGATCGCGGTCGCCAGCGTGACGATGCCGTAGAAGAAGACCTGCGGTGCGAACAGGAGCAGGAGATAGGTGGCGACGGCGCGCTGGTCGCCGGCGTCGGCGCTGTGGTTCCCCAGCGTGTAGGCGCGCACGATCCATGGGGCGAGCGCCGCGAAGAGGGCCGCGACACCCACCAGGAACAGCACGACGACGGTCACGACGGCGGAGATGGAGCGCCACGCGCCGTCCTCGTCGTCCGTCGCCAGGCGGTGCACGAAGACCGGCAGCAGCGTGGCCGAGAGCACGCCGCCCAGCACCAGGTCATAGATGATGTTGGGCGTGGTGTTGGCGAGGTTGTACGTGTCGGTGAGGCGCGTGCGGACGAACCCGAACGCGTACGCCATGGCGAACACCCGGCCGAAGCCGGTGATGCGCGACAGCGCGGTGCCCA
Organism: Actinomycetota bacterium; assembly: GCA_019243975.1. Classification (GTDB taxonomy): domain Bacteria; phylum Actinomycetota; class Acidimicrobiia; order Acidimicrobiales; family JAFATL01; genus JAFATL01. The sequence continues at coordinate 4,762 of JAFATL010000482.1, forward strand.
CGGCCATCACCCCGGTGCTGCGGGCGAGGCTCGGCCTGGACGGCGGGGTGTCCGGGGCGGTGCTCAGCTGGCCCCGACCGTGATCGGTTGGCGGGGACGGCGCGCCCGCATGGCGTGACGTGCCCACCACACCAGCAGGAAGCAGGCGGCGCTCACCGACAGCACGATGCCCACGCCCGACGCGGCGGTCGAGCGAACCACCACCCGGCTGGTACCAACGGTCAGTTGCCCGTCGGGCGAGACCAGCTCGATGCGGATGGGGAACGAGCCCGACGTGCGCGCCTGCACCCGGAACCGGGCGGTGGTGTTGCGGTGGGTGAGGTCGAGGCTCTGCACGGCCGCGCGCGCGTCACCGGGGAACCGCAGCTGGTCACTGCTGAGGCGCACCTGCACGTGCACCGGGTAGCCGGTCTCGTTGAGCACGGTGACCGGGATCTCGCCCTCGCGTGCGGTGAGGGTGATCGAGCGGCTGGCGGGCACGCGGATGAGCGACAGCTGCTTGTCGATGCGGTTGTCGACCATGGTGGTGTAGCTGCGTCGCTGCGACGCCCGCAGGTCGATCGACTGGCCGACCAGGAGCCCCTCGTCGAGGTTGACGAACTGGGGCGTGCCGGGGTCGACCAACCCGCCGAAGTCGTCGAGCCGCTTGCGCACCGTGCGCAGGTTGGATGCCAGGCCGACCGGCTTGGGCGCGGTGGTCGACAGCCGGCGCACCAAGGGCACGCGGCGCGCCGTAGTGGCGGCGGGGATGTCGTCGAAGACCTGGTCGAGGGTCATGGGCTCGAGCACCGGGTTGTTGGCGAGCCCGGGCAGGAAGGCGTCGAGGAAGGCCGTGGACGGCCGCCAGGCCGGCGAGGGTAAGGCGACCACGCCGCGCGTGTTGGCGGGAAACTCGAAGTACGCCATGGCCAGGTCGGCCAGCAGATGGTGGGCGCCCAGCACCGGGTCCTTCTCGTCGAACCGCGACGACAGCCCCGTGTCGGCGGCCAGCGTCGTGAGGCGCCGCCCGGGGCGGCCGGCGAGCTGGAACGGCTGGGCCGGCGTGAGGCGCTGCTCGGAAAGTGCCAACGACGCGGCGCGGATCAGGACGCGATCGACCTGCAGATCCTGCAGGTGCCCGACGGACGCGTCGTCGAGGCCGTCGTCGTTGACCTGGGTGCGCGTCTCGGGTCGCACCTTGAGCAGGTCGGCGATCACGTCGGTGCCGTGGTCGAGCTGGGCCGCCAGCTCCGTCTGGTCGTCGGTGCCGTAGGCCGGAGGGCTGACGGGGACGTACGTACCCGCCAGCACCTGGTGGGCCTGGGCCTGGCGGACGAACGCCTTCAGGGTCTCGGCGTCGGCGGGCCGAGGGCTGGTGGCGAGGCCCTCGAGCGTCTCGGGCGTGGGGTGCAGCGTCAGGGGCAAGGTGGGAAAGCGGTCGATGGCGGCGGCCAGCGCGGCGAGGCTGGCCGACGACGCGTCGCTGAGCTTGCGGCCACCGCCCGGTTCGAGCGCGGGCGCTGCATGCATCGGCGCCACCCACGCCACACCGAGCTTCGGTCCCTGCAGCGTCGTCGGCAGATAGACGAGGTGGGTGACGAATCGATCGGCCACCTTGCCGCCGCCGCTCTCTCGCAACTCCACCTCCACCGGGTACACGCCCGGCTTGCGCAGCTGGAGGCGGCTGTCGTCGCGTTGCTGGCTCTGGTCCTGCACCGGCAGGGTCGAGCGCACCTCGCCCTTGTGGGCGGGGTCGAGCTCGGTCAACGCACGCGCCGCGATGCCGAGCGCCGAACCACTGACCTTCCCGTCGACGCTGCGCTGGAAGTCGGAGCGGCTCGTGAGCGCGGGGTGCACGATCACGGCCACCTCCAGATCGGAAGGGTCGCTGACCCCGGTCACGTGCGCGGCAAGGTCGAAAGCGCCGCCGCCCGTCACCCATGCCGACTGCGAAGCCAAGACGATGTGGCCGGCCGTGGCCGCCTGCGCGATGGGCATCGGCGCGGCAATCACCACCGCGCCGGCGATGGCGATCATCGAGAGGAGGGCGCGCTTCATCCGCCCAAGCCGGCGGCGAGCACCGACAGGCCGAGGGCCTGGCGGCGGAAGCCGAGCCGTTGGTACAGGCCGAGGGCGGGCGTGTTGTCGAGCTGCGTGTTCACCACGGCCTGGGTGGCGCGCCACCGGCGCAGCCAGCGCAGGCCGTCGATCACCAGCGCCTGCCCCAACCGGTGATGACGGGCGTCGGGGTGCACGGCGAGCCGCTGTACGTAGCCCCGTCGCGCCGCCCGACCGGTGATGGCGTAGGCGATCGGCTCGCGTTCGTCGCCGTCCACCACCCGGAACCGGGCCCGAGGTGTGGCGGTGACGGCCTCGTCGAGCCCGTCGTCGTCGAGACGCCAGAACGGTGGGAACGCCACGTTGTCGACCGTGAGCACCCGGGCCCGGTCCGACGAGCGGGCCGCCCGCGTGGCGACGGGCGGCATCTCGGGCAGGTCGCGCAGGTCGTGGGCAAGGAGGGCCAGGCGCTCCTCCACCTCGAAGCCGGCCCGCAGGAAGCCGTGCTGTTCGGCGGGGAGCAGTGCTCCAGTGACCACACGCGTGAACCCGCGCTCGGCGAGCACGCCGAGACAGCGCTGCACGAACGCGGCCGATGGCGACGGGCTCTCGGGCAAGGGCGCGATGAACGCCACGTGCTCGTCGCCCCGCCAGGGCCCCGTGCGGGCGCGCTCCTGCCCGAACCGGATCACGTCCACTCGTGCCGCGCTCACGTCGGGCCTGAGCCTACGGCGGCCGAACCGGTGGTCCCGGGGCACGTCGTACGCTGGTCAGCCGTGACCGTGCTGCTCGAGACGCACCCGATGTACCTGCGCCACGACGCCGGCCCCCGCCACCCGGAGCGCCCCGCGCGCCTCGAGGCAGTGCTGGCGGGCATCGCGGCCGCCGACCTGGGCGAGGCCGTTACGTGGGTCTCGCCCGAACCGGCCCGCCTCGAGGACATCGAGCGGGTCCACTCGGGCACCTACATCGCCACCCTCGATCGGTTCTGTGCCAGCGGTGGAGGCAGCCTCGACCCCGACACCCACGTGTCGATCGAGTCGTGGGAAGCCGCCTTGCTGGCGGCGGGAGCGGGTATGGACGCAGTGCGGCGGTTGCGCGCCGGAGAAGCCGATGCCGCGTTCCTCGCCGTCCGCCCGCCTGGTCACCACGCCACCCCCGACCGACCCATGGGCTTCTGCCTGTTCAACAACGTGGCCATCGCGGCGGCGGCCCTCGCCGACGAGGGCGAGCGGGTGCTGATCGTCGACTGGGATGCGCACCACGGCAACGGCACGCAGGACGCCTTCTACGACGACGACCGCGTCGTGTACGTGTCGATGCACCAGTACCCGATGTATCCGGGGACGGGCCGCATGGACGAGGTGGGCACCGGCAGCGGCCGGGGGGCCACCGCCAACCTGCCCTTCCCGGCGGGCACCACCGGCGACGCCTACCTCGCCGCCGTCGACGAGGTGATCGTGCCCGTGGCCGAGCGTTTCCAGCCGACGTGGGTGTTCGCATCGGCTGGGTTCGACGCCCACCGGGCCGACCCGCTGACCGACATGGGCTTGAGCGCCGGTGACTTCGCCGATCTCACGGAGCGTGTGATGGCGCTGGCGCCCGCCGGCCGGCGCATTGCCTTCCTCGAGGGCGGCTACGACCTCGAGGCCCTGGCCGTATCGGCGGGCGCGTGCGTTTCCGCCCTGGTCGGGGAGCCGTGGCGTCCCGAACCCCCCACCTCGGGAGGTCCAGGACGAGACGTCGTATCCCGGGCCTCGGTTCAGATGTCGGGCTGAGGTGCCGAACTAACAGGCACGCTTCCCTCGGAAAAGGGGTGTTCGTCCTGCCTGCCAAGCCAACCAGCGCCCCCTCCCGGCCGCCGCGGCGTGAGCCGCTGCGAGCCCGGCCTACTGCGGCGCGCTCTGACGGTGGTACCGCCAGTCCCGAGCTGACGGAGTTGCTCGAGTGGACCATGGAGCAGCGCGGCTCCGACCTGCACGTGAAGGTCGGTTCGGTGCCGCACGTCCGCGTCGACGGTCACCTCAAGCCGTCGCCGTTCGCGGCGGTCACCGCCGACGTCACCGCCCGCATGGTCGAAGCGATCATGCCGCCCGACCGCGGCGCCGACTTCGAGGCCGCCCATGAGGTCGACTTCGCCCACAGCGTCCCCGGCCTGGGCCGCTTCCGCGTGCACGCCTACCGGCAGCGGGGCTCGATCGGGCTGGTGTTCCGGCGCGTGCCGCCCGGCATTCCCTCGTTCGAGACGCTCGGCCTGCCGTCCGTCGTGCGGCGTTTGGCCGAGGAGGAGCGCGGGTTGCTCCTCGTCACCGGGCCCACCGGCGCCGGCAAGACGACGACGGTGGCGACGATGATCGACCACATCAACGAGTCGCGGCAGTGCAACATCGTCACGATCGAGGACCCGGTCGAAGTGCTGCACGTCGACAAGCAGGCGATCGTGAGCCAGCGGGAGGTGGGCACCGACACCCACGACTACGCGCAGGCGATGGCCCGGGTCACGCGGCACGACCCCGACGTCATCATGGTCGGCGAGCTCCGCGATCCCGACACCGTCTGGGGGGCGCTCACCGCCGCCGAGAACGGCCACTTGGTGATCTCCACCATGCGGACGACCAACGTCACCGAGACGTTGGCCCGGATCGTCGATTTCTTCCCGCCCTTCCAGCAGCGCCAGGCGCGTATGACGCTGGCGTCGGCGTTGCGGGGTGTCGTCAGTCAGCGCCTGCTCGAGCGCGCGGACGGTCGCGGGCGCGTTCCCGCCGTCGAGGTGCTCGTGTCGACGAACCGCGTCTTCGATCGAATTCTCGATCCGGAGGCACCGGGTGACACGCTCGAGGAGATCATCGCCGAGGGCGAGTACCACGGCATGCAGACGTTCGACCAGGGACTGCTGCACCTGTACTCGGCCGGGCTGATCTCACTGCGTGACGCCCTGTCGGCCGCCACCCACATCGACGAGTTCCGCATCGCGCTGAAAGCGGCTGGGTTTTCTGACATCTGACATCGACGCCTAGCGTTGGTGTGTGGTTCCTGAGCGGCTGAAAGCCCTCGTCGGGGAGGTGAGCGAGGTCGGCGCGCGCTTCGCGGGCGCGGGCAAGACGCTGTACCTCGTCGGCGGCGTCGTTCGCGACGCCATCCTCGACCGTCTCAGCCCCGAGCGCGACCTCGACTTCACCACCGACGCGCGGCCCGACGAGATCGAGGCGATCGTGGGCGGGTGGGCGGACGCGGTGTGGACCCAGGGCAAGCGGTTCGGCACCATCGGGTTTTCGAAGGACGGACGCGTCCACGAGGTCACCACCCACCGGGCCGAGGCCTACAGCCCCGACTCGCGCAAGCCCGACGTGGTGTTTGCCGACGTCATCGAGGCCGACTTGTCGCGGCGGGACTTCACGGTGAACGCCATGGCGCTGCGGTTGCCGGAGGCTGAGCTGATCGACCCGTTCGATGGCGTCGCCGATCTGGCGGGGAGCCGGTTGCGCACGCCGCTGGCGCCCGAGGAGTCCTTCGCCGACGACCCCCTCCGCATGCTGCGGGCCGCCCGCTTCATCGCCGGCTACCGCCTCGTGCCCGACGACGCGGTCGTGCGAGCGGTCGAGGAGATGCACGGCCGGCTGTCGATCGTGTCGGGCGAGCGGATCCGCGACGAGCT
>JAFATL010000678.1 GCA_019243975.1 Actinomycetota bacterium
CGGGTTCCTGCACGACGCCGAGAAGGAGTACTCCGAAGGGATGCTGCTGGCGGCCTTGGTCGACGGCACGCCGTTGCCCGACCACGCCGCCCTCGGGGTGCGCCCGGCTGCGTGGTTGCGCGGCCTGGCCGAGGCGGCGTCGGAGCTACGCCGTCATCTCCTCGACCGGCTGCGTGACGACGACGCGGCGGAGGCGGAGCGCCTCCTGCGGGCGATGGAGGACGTCTACGACCTCCTCGTGACGGTCGACTACCCCGACGCCATCACCGGCGGCCTGCGCCGCACCACCGACGCGCTGCGGCCCGTGCTCGAGCGCACGCGGGCCGACCTCACGCTCACGCTCGTGCAAGGCCGCATTCGCGCCAGCATCGAGGGGATGGCCGCCCAACAACCGCCCGCTGAACCGCTGGAGTCAGGCCCGCCCGGCGAGTACCTCTAGGCCGTCGCCTTCGAGGTCGGCCGTCGCCTGCTTCCGGCCCAGCACCGCCATCAGCAACGCCTCGCCGGGGCCGCGCACGAGCGGTGCGCCGGCGTCACCGCGTGTGAACGGCATATCGGTCGCCTCCAGGCGCAGGCCCTTCGACCGGCGCTTGCCCCCGAACACCGACCCAAGCGTGGGCGCCTGCTCGACCAACGGCAGGACCCGCTCCTCGGGGATGTCACGGCGGTGGCCGAGGGCGCGTCGGATGTCCTGGTGATGCACGAGGCGGTCGAGCAGCGTCAGCCGGGCGCCGAAGATGCGCGGCGTACCGGCCCACGGGTCGCGGTTGGTGAAGTCGCGCAGCAGTTCGTCCGTCGAGCGGCCCTCGGCGCGCGCGATCGAGTTCACCTTGCCGGACCGGTCTGACGAGAAGCCGTGCCGGGCCAGTGTGAACGGCAGGGTGAACAGGTTGAGCTCGTTGCCGTAGAGGATGTGGCCCACGACGTCGCGCACCCGCCACCCCTCGCACAACGACGGCGCTTCCCACTGTTCGGGGGTCAGCGTCGTCAGGTACGCGCAGAAGTCAGCGTTCTCGTCGTCGTGCAGCCGCCGGTAGTCCGCCATCGCCAGCGGACACTACGCTGGCAGCCCCACGGGGGTGTAGCTCAGTCCGGTAGAGCGCAGCGTTCGCAATGCTGAAGTCGTGGGTTCAAGTCCCATCACCTCCACTCAATGGCCGACCCCCGGCTCCGCCAGGTAGCGCTCGTCGCCGCTGACCTGCACGGCGCGATGGAGGCGCTGCGCGACGTGGTGCCGATGGGCGAACCGTTCAAAGACCCAGGGGTCGGGGAGTTCGGTCTCGAGAACGCGGTGTTCGCGGTGGGCGACACGTTCATCGAGATCGTCTCGCCGGTGCGAGACGACACCACGGCGGGGCGCTACCTCGCCAAGCGCGGCGGCGACAGCGGCTACATGGCGCTCTTCCAGGTCGCCGACACGCCGGCGGCGCGGGCCCGCGCCGCCGACCGCGGCGTCCGCATCGTCTGGAAGATCGATCTGCCCGACATCTCGGGCACGCACTTCCACCCCAAGGACGTGCCGGGCGCCATCGTGTCGGTCGACACACCGCTCCCGCCCGAGACATGGCGGTGGGGCGGACCGGCGTGGACCGGCGGCGTACCTCCGCACGACGAGGGCGGCATCGTCGGCCTGACGGTCGAGTGTGCGCAGCCCGAAGACGCAGCGGCCACGTGGGCCGCGCTGGTGGACGCGAAACCCGACGGGCGCGAGCTCGCCTTGGCCGAAGGCACGCAGCGCGTCGTGTTCACCGACGTCGGGGCCCGGGGCGAGGGCATTGCCGAGCTCGTCGTGGTCGTGCCAGGAGCAGCGGACCGCCAGGCCGACGTCGCTGGTGTGTCGATCCGCGTCGCCGGACAACGACCCGGCAAGCTGTAACGACCTCAGGCCTCGAACGGACAGGGGATCGATGACGAGCACGGGGATGGCGACGGAGCTGGCCGCGATCGATGCGGTCGGGCAGGCGGAGCTCGTGCGCAGTGGCGAGGTGACGCCGGTGGAACTGGTGGAGGCGGCGATCGAGCGAATCGAGCGGCTCAATCCCACCCTCAACGCGGTGATCACACCGATCTTCGACCGGGCGCGCGAGGGGGCGGCGAAGCTGCCGGCGCGGGGTGGCGACGCACCGTTGGCCGGCGTGCCCTTCCTCGCCAAGGACCTGGTGGTCGACATCGAAGGCGTGCGCTTCTGCGAGGGCTCGCGGTTCCTGCGTGACCACATGTCGAGCTACACGTCGGAGCTGGCGCTGCGTTGGCAGCGGGCCGGATTGATGGTCCTGGGCAAGACCAACACGCCTGAGTTCGGCATGTCGCCGACGTGCGAGCCGGCGCTGTTCGGTGCCACCGCCAACCCGTGGGACGTCACGCGGTCAACCAGCGGCTCCAGCGGCGGCAGCGCGGCGGCGGTGGCATCGGGGATGGTGCCGGCCGCCCACGCCAACGACCTGGGCGGCTCCATCCGCTACCCGGCGTCGAATTGCGGTCTGTTCGGGCTCAAGCCGACGCGGGCACGCAACCCGCTCGGGCCCGAGTACGGCGACGCGGCCAGCGGGTGGGCGTGCGAGCACGCGGTGACGCGGACCGTGCGCGACAGCGCGGCGATCCTCGACGCGACGGCGGGCCCGGCCGTGGGCGATCCCTACTGGGCACCCCCGCCGGCGCGGCCGTTCAGCGACGAGGTGGGTGCCGACCCGGGCCGGCTCCGCATCGGTTTCACGTCCCGCACCCCAGATGGCACGCCCGGCCATCCCGATTGCGTGGCCGCCCTGGAGAACGCGGTCGCACTCTGTGCCGAGCTCGGTCACGAGCTGGTGGAGGCGGACATGCCCGGCCTCACGCCGGAAGCGGGCGACTCGATCGGCACGGTGTTCAACGCGGCCACGTCGTGGATCCTGCGGTACTGGGTCGCCCGGCTGGGCCGGGAGCCGGGAGAGGACGAGCTCGAACCCCTGACCCGCGTGTACTGGGAGATGGGGGAGCGCGTCACCGCCGGTGAGTACCTCGTCGCCATCGAGGTGTTGCAGCGCTTCGCGCGCGGCGTCGCGGGGTTCCTCACCGACGTTGACGTGTGGCTCACCCCCACCATGTCATTGCCGCCGTTGCCGCTGGGCGAGATGGTCTCGACGCCGGACGAGCCGCTGCGCTCGATGCACAAGAGCGCGCCCAGCGTTCGTTACGCCGGTGTCATCGCCAACATCACCGGCAACCCGGCCATGTCCGTCCCGTTGCACTGGAACCAGGACGGGCTGCCCATCGGCGTGCACTTCCTTGGTCGGTTCGGCGACGAGGCGACGTTGTTCCGCTTGGCGTCCCAGCTCGAGGCGGCCCGACCCTGGGCTGACCGCGTCCCGCCCGTCAGCGCTCGCTGAGACCGTGGACGACGAGTTCGTCGACCGAGACCTGAGCGGCGTTCGCATGCGCGACGTGAACCTCACCGGCGCCCGCATGCACGGGTTGATGATGGCGGACGTCAAGATCACGAACGCCTTCATGCGCAACGCCGACATCGACGGGTACATCGGCGGCCTCAAGGTGAACGGCGTGGAGGTGGCGCCGCTGATCGACGCCGAGTTGAACCGCCGTCACCCCGAGCGGGCCAAGCTCAAGCCCACCGACGCCGCGGGTGCGCGGCAGGCGTGGGAGGTGGTCGAGACGATGTGGGCGGCCACCGTCGAGCGCGCCCGGCTGTTGCCCGAGGCCAAGCTGCACGAGCACGTCGACGGCGAGTTCTCGTTCACCGAGACCCTGCGCCACCTCGTGTACGCGACCGACGCGTGGATCTACCGCGTGGTCTTCGGCGAGCCGATGGCGTTCCACCCGTGGGGGATGCCGCCTGACGGGCCGCCGACCAAGCCGATGTTCGCGGCGTGGGGCATCGACATCGACGCCGACCCGTCGCTCGACGACGTGCTCGACCTGCGGGCCGACCGCATGACGCGCGTGAAGGACTACCTCGCCGACGTCACGACCGAAGAGCTGCAGGGCATGGCCACCGCCGCCGACGACGTCGGTTGGCCGTTGGGTGAACACCAGGTGCTCAGCTGCTTCCACGTCATCTTCGGCGAGGAGTGGGCCCACCACCAGTACGCCGTCCGCGACCTCGCCGTCCTCGAA